>NZ_AAWS01000059.1 GCF_000169175.1 Microscilla marina ATCC 23134 | reverse complement strand
GCTGCGCATCGCTCTTGATTTTTTCAGCTTTGTGGGCTGCCTGCTTAAGGTTTTCTGCCAATACTTTTTTGGCTGATTTAGTTGCATGAATAGCAAAACCTTGAGGAATCAAGTAGTTACGTCCATAACCTGGCTTTACATTTACGATGTCGTTTTTGTAACCAAGTCCTTGTATATCGTCTTTTAAAATTACTTCCATCTCGATAATAAGATTTTAAACGTTTTGTACTGTTTGAGTTGCGTTTATTTTAACGAGTCGGTTACATAAGGAAGCAAAGCCAAGTGACGGGCTCTTTTTACGGCTTGCGACACTTTGCGTTGGTATTTCAGACTCGTACCAGTAATTCTTCTTGGAAGAATTTTACCCTGATCGTTTACAAACTTCAACAAAAAGTTAGGATCTTTGTAATCGATATATTTGATGCCATTCTTTTTAAAACGACAATATTTTTTTCTGTTTTCGTTGGTATGAACGGGCTCGTTCATCAACGTCATGTTATTTTTCCTCCGTTGTTGCTGCTTCATCTACTTTTTTGTCTGATAGTTTTCTACGTTTCTTTTCATTATAAGCTACTGCGTGTTTGTCCAATACGATACAAATGTGACGCATTACTCGCTCATCGCGACGGTATTCTGTCTCTAGAGCTTTTACAATAGTACTTGGAGCTTTGAACTCAACAACAGTATATACCCCGGAAGTTTTCTTTTTAATTGGATAAGCCAATTTTTTCATTCCCCAGTGATCAACATGTACAATTTCTGCACCGTTGTCAGCGAGAATTTTTTGAAACTTTTCTACGGTGTCCTTTATCTGCTCATCAGATAAAACGGGAGTTAAAATGAACACCGTTTCGTAATTGTTTAAATGCATTTTCTACGTTTTATTAATACTAATAACACATTTTGAGCCTGCAAAGATATGGTTTTATGTTTTAGATTGCAAATGATCTTGTTATTCAGCTCAAGAAAAATGACAAGTACAACAAACCTTGGTATAAAATACTGATAGCCAATGCCTGGGCAACGAAAAAGTGGCCCATTGGCTGGCTTTTTATTTAAGTTATCCTAAAACCAAGGGCGGTTTGAAGTGCTAAAAAGCGTTGCCTATGCTATGTTTTCTCCGGCTTTTCTTAATTACGTTAAAAAATCTCACGAAAAGTGTACCTTTATGGTCATCAATCAATTGGGGCAGCATGATACAAAAAACCTTATATTCACTTCTACTTGTTACAGGTGTTGTTTTGGCTACCTCAGCACAAAATAACGCAAATTTTCCACAGGCTTTTATCAGTATGCAGTTTACGGTGGGCAAACACAACGTACAGTTCAAAACTTTGGGTCATTCGCCAGGGTTTAGTTT
Organism: Microscilla marina ATCC 23134; assembly: GCF_000169175.1. Taxonomy (NCBI): domain Bacteria; kingdom Pseudomonadati; phylum Bacteroidota; class Cytophagia; order Cytophagales; family Microscillaceae; genus Microscilla; species Microscilla marina. The sequence goes on along the minus strand of NZ_AAWS01000059.1, from coordinate 55,019 downwards.
TGGTTTCAAGGTAAATGCAGGCATTTATCTGGTCAGCAATGACAATTACGCTGGGGGGTTGCATTTCACCTTGGTAGAGGGTGCCTCCAATAATAAAAAACGCCGAAAAATGAGCGAAGCTTTTGATCGCCCTGACAAGGGCTTTGACAAACATATAGTATACAAGTTTGCTATGTTTAGAAGTAGTAATGTGGGTTGGTTTAGTGAACTCAAAACAGGAGATGTTACCCTATTTCACCAAATAGGTTTTGGTATTTTTGGGCTCACCGAAAACGACCCTTTGTATAATTTAGGCATGCACAACCACGTAGGCATTATCACGCAGCAAGCTACTGACCAGGCACGGCTACACCTGGGGCTTATGCACGACTGGACTATTGGCGCGGGTAACCCCAACTATAGCATTAGCAATGTGGGGGTGTCGGTAGGTGGAATGAGAAATTTTTAACTTAAAAAAAGCCTTGTAAAACCATTGATCAACAAGGCTCCTGGTACCTTAAACATTAAACTTGAGCCCGAAGGTCTTCTACTGCTTTGGGTAGGTCTGCCATGCTGCTTACTACTGTTTTTACTCCTATTTTGTACAATTGGTCGGTGTGATCGTCCAGAATATGACTGGCTCCGGCAAAACCCACTACATGCATACCCGCATCTACAGCCGCTTTAGCCCCCGATTTACTATCTTCTACTACGACTATCTCGTGGGGCTTGAGCCCAAAATGGGCGGCTACATGTAAGTAAATGTCAGGCGCAGGCTTGGGGCGTGCTACCATTTCAGATGAAAACATTCGATCGCCAAAAACTTCTTGCATTTGCACAAACTCTACGGCGTGTTTTACCTGCCACAACCAACTATTAGACACGACCGCTTTGGGCAAGGCTATTTGGGCGTATGCCTCCTTTACTCCTGCGATGGGTTGCAAGTGAGCCGCAGCGTAAGCTTCATGCTTTTGGGTAATGACTTCTACAAAATCAGGAGGTAACTCAAAACCGTGTTGGTTTGCCAACGCATTCATAATGCTGCTAAATGTCATACCCGACCAGGTACGCAGGTAGTCGTTAAGCCCAATGTGTACCCCAAAAGTCTGTAGGTGTTCCACCATCATTTGGGCAGCAAGTATCTCGCTGTCAATCAATACCCCGTCACAGTCACTAATAAATAGTTTCATTATTTTCTTGTTTTTGCCAAAGGTAACGATTTAGGAATGTATAAGCATCTTACTCTACTCTACTATTTTTCGCCCTGATTTGTGTCCTCACAACCGAGTTTATGAGCTCATCGAAGGTAAATCAACCTATTCACAAGTCTAAAAACAACTTATTTTAGGGTTCCGATTGGCTCCTAGCGGAATTTATCAATTGGTGATGGCACACAACCGAGGCGAGAATAATGTTTTTAAAAACCGAAGCTATAGTTTCACTGTGATGAACTCGACAAAGTTAAAAGCTGGGTACTATGTCAATGGGTTTTACTTTTCCTTTGTGCCAATACAAGCCTTATTTATCCTGCCTGAAGTAGCCTATATCCTGTTTCGCACCTGTCATTATTGCCAAAGTTCAACATAGTTATGTACTTTTGGGGTAAATCAGGTAACTACTGAATAAGTGAACAGAAAAACGGGCGTTGTTAGCAAAGAGAAAATGCTTGTTTCTTACTGAAAATCAGGTTTATATGTGGTATTTTTCCGGGATAACCTTTTTCAAGGCGATAGCTTTAACTGCTCTGAAGAAATATACACTTTACAAACCCAAAAGCAGGTGGATTCAATGTTTTGCTTTGCAGCAAAAACTGTTTTTTAGATCAAACTTATTGGAGGATGGAGGCTCTGTACAGCCAAACCTTCAAAAAGCTTATAGTCTTTGCTTATACAATAAATACTTGGTCGCTTACGGAGCAAGGGGTTTATTACCTAACTAAAGCCCTGCTTTCGCAATTAATTTTAACAATCTTTAAAAATTAAAAACAATGTACAAAATCACAAAACTAGCGGTCTTTATTGGACTGATGACCACTATTTTCGCCTGCCAAAATCAGGAAAAAGTTATGCCACAGGCAACACCTGCAACGCAAAAATCTAACATCTCGGCCAAGAATCGAACTATATATGCTCGACCTGCCGGAATTTCCTATGATGTGAAGTTTTTCAATGACCCTTTTCTAAAGTATGACCATCGCGGGTTTATAGCAGAGGGCTACTTGGCAGAGGAAACCAACCTTGAGACAGTGTGTGGTCGTGTAGCACGCCTCAGGAGCGGTTCTTTGGTTAAGTTCACCCACGAATTTGGCAAGTATGACAGTAAGGGTGTTTACGAAGGAAAGTTGGCGAGCAATACCACACTTGCCATTAATCGAAGCACAGGGTTTGGCCCTGGGTATCCGGCAGAGTTTATGAGCAATACCAAAGTAGAAATGGCCACCAGTGGCGATTATCCAGGAGTAACCCAGGGAACCTTGGGCAGTAGTGCACGCCTAGGAACGGCTCCTAACGGTACACGAGTAACCTATAATGCGGGAAGTAAACTTTGTTTTGACGAAAACGGGTGGGTGTCTCCCTGCCACCCTATTGTAGAGCTTGTACCTGCCGGAATGAGTACCAAGGTAAAGTTTCATAACAATGAATACCTGAAACTGGATGCCCGTAATTATGTGCTTGAAGGGCAGATGGTAGAAGACTCTTATGTATATGTAGTGGGGCATGTTGCTGCCAAATTCAAGGCTGGCTTTATCAAGTTTGCTGCTTCGTCTAATAGTGCAGGTGGAGCTTATTATGGCACCCTGGCAGAAAATACCTGGTTGCGTATTCACAAAAAGGACGTACCTGGAGATAAAGTCCTGTTTTTGAGTAATTCTAAGGTAACACTGGCTACCTATTATTACCCTGGGGTGGTACAAGGAGTCTTAGGCAAAGATACAGAATTACTGCACTCTAAAGGCGTGTGGGTAGCCTACAAAAAAGGGGCCCAGGTGTGCTTTGATTTTCGCGGATTTGTAAGAAATTGCTTTTTTGAAATAACGCAGTAAAAACAGTAGTAACATCACTGCAAAGGTGGGGAGCTGGAAGCTTTCCACCTTTGCCTACTTTAGCATAAGGGGTTTCGGGCAGGCATTCTCTGCTTCAATCCTTTGAAGGTGCTTAGTACATAGCGCCTGCAGGGGCAAGCTTCAAGCGACAAGTCGCAAGTCCTTAGATACCGATGAATATCGGTGCTACACCTTGTTTAACTGCGTTGAGCTCATCACAGCAAACTGCTGTAGATTCGGTTCACAGGTAACTACACTTCTTGTATCACGTTGATTTTTAGCAACTTACAAAAAGCGTAGTTAAAAGTTTTTCCATAGTGCAAACGCAATTTCTGTAAAACTGTACAATGTATCGACTTGTAGCTTGCCTTGGTTCTTAGGCCTTTGTGCCAATATTTTACAAAGCCAGGCTTAAATCATCAGTTTTGTTTTATATTTGGTATAGTTCAATAAAATCATCGAGAATATGCAAAGAAAAGCTCTTTACTTGAGTTGGCTCCTGATAGTTACCCTGTTTGGCTGCGAACATTTAGACATTAAAGCCTCGGAGGCTGCCCAGCATAAGGGCAAGTATGCCACCGTACACGGAAAGGTAGCCAGTGTAAAAACTATCAATTTTGGCAAACCCAACGAACTCAACTTCTTAAATTTAGGACGTGCACATCCCCGACAATACTTTACTATAGTAATCAAGGGGCGGTACAAAAACCGATTTAGACCTTTGCGCGACTACAAGGGCAAAAAGGTGAAAGTAACCGGGCGTATTGGTGTGCACAAGGGCAAGCCTCAAATTCGCCTAAAGGCAGCTAATAAATTAAAAATTTTGGACTAATTAGCCCGTTCAACATCAAGGTTATGTATCAATTAAATCACCACTTATGACTCAATCACTCCCTTTTTATTTGTTGTTGCTCTGGCTCACAGCCTGCGGAGGCACGCCCAATACCAACAACTCTGCCGATACAATCACTCAAAACGCGGTGCTCACGCCAGATACAATGACAGTTTCTAAAAAATTAACTCATGATAGTATGCAAACCAATGAACCTAACCTAACCAACGATACCACCACCTGCCAAGAAGGTGATACACTTATTATTCAGGAGGTAAAGACACTTTGCCTAAAAAACAGCCTGCAAAAGCTAACCAAGTTAAAACTGGCTTTACAAAAAGGGGAAGTACTAAAAATGGTATGCTTTGGCAATAGTATCACCAATGGCTACAAGGTGGGCAGTTATGGGGTGGTGGCCAATCCTTATCCTTATGTGTTGGAACGGCTGCTTAAGAAAAAATACCCTAATGCAAAGCTCAAGATAGTGAAAGAAGGACACAATGGCTGGCGTAGCGATCAGGCAGTAAAAGAGGTAGATACGTTGGTGCTTGCTAAAAAGCCTGATTGGGTAACCTTGATGTTTGGCATCAATGACGCTTACGCGGGTTGGACTCCGAAGTTTTTTGGGCAGAAGATGGAAAGCCTGGTAAAACAACTCAAAGCACAGGATATAGAAGTCATCATTTTTACCCCTACTCCTTTTACTACTGCCTATAACCAAAAAGCAATTGCTTATTTGCCTGTACTTAAGGCACTGGCCAAACAATACGATTGTGCTTTTATCAACTTGCATCAAGCTATCTTGGCACGCATCCAAAAAGACAAGCTTGAGTTGGGCAAGGTGTTACCCGATGAGGTACATTTTGGCGATGAATATTATCAATTGATTGCTGAGGAGATTTTTAGGGTGTTTGACCAGTAAACAGGGCATAGGAAAACTACCAAACTCGCCATAGAACGAAGTTCAAGTACTACACGGCTCACCTACTGAACTTCGTCTCTGATCGTTGTACTTCCTCAATCAGAAATTCCGCAAGGCGGAACAAACAGAGACTACCCTCTTTTAGATCACTTTATTTTTTCAATTTTAATGATTATTTTGATGACAAAAAAGCTCCATTGCATCGTGCCCTGCCTTTAAATAGTCAGTTTTTTATAATTTACTCTATCCTACTGTTTATTTAAGCGTATACACATACAGGCATGAGCACATTTTTATTAACCAAAACAACTACTCTACTCTATGGAAACTCTTTTTAGCGATCAATTCAACGATATTTTTTATAACAAAGAAAACGGTATTCATTACCACATTACCAAGCCTGCTACTGCCCAAATGACAGAAGCAGAATTTCGGCAAATGGTTTTGAACTGGAAACAGCTTATGCTGTCTTGCGAGCCCCAATGGATACTCATAGACAACCGCGATTTTCAATTTCCTATCTCGCCTGACCTCCAAAACTGGGTGGCTCAAAACGTGAGCGCTCAGGTACTGGCGCTTGACTCAATCATAAAATCTTGCTTTGTGCTACCTGAAGAGTTTATTTCTCAATTATCCGTTTCGCAACTGAGTGATGAAGCAAAAAACGTTTCACAAAAAGACAGTGTGAGGTACTTTTCCAGCCAGGAAGCCGCAGAAGTATGGCTCAAAAGCAAGGATTAAGTTCATGTGATGAGATTTGACTGGCTGTGCTTTGATCAATTTATATCAGGCTATTTTGGCGCATATCCAAAAAGTAAAACTTGCCTAATGCGGTGCTCTTACAAAATGCCTTGTTTCCACACAGCATTCCTACTCAACATTTGCGTACTTTATTTTCTGACCCTTCCCTCAAAGAACTGAATGCTTAGAACAGAAAAAAACTGATTTTCATAGTACTATGCCCCATTTTAGGCAGTTTTTTCTGACTTATTCTATCCTATGGTGTATTTGAACGTATACATAGAAATGTACTGACACTGGACTAATATGCGCATATTATTTATTAACAAAAATTTCAAACAATTCTATGGAAACTCTTTTTAGCGATCAGTTCAACGATATTACTTATAACAAAGAAAACGGTATTCACTACCACATTACCAAGCCTGCTACTGCCCAAATGACAGAGGCAGAGTTTAAGCAAATGCTTCTGAACTGGAAACAGTTGATGCTTTCCTGTAACCCTCAGTGGGTTTTGGTAGACAGTCTCAACTTTCAATTTCCTATCTCACCTGACCTCCAAAACTGGGTGGTTCAAAATATAACCATGCCGGTACTAACCATTGGCTCGATCATAAAATCGTCCTTTGTGTTGCCCGAAGAGTTCATTTCCCAGTTATCCGTTTCGCAGTTTACGGATGAAGCAAACCATGTTTCACCCAAAAACAATCTGCAGTACTTTTCCAGCCGGGAAGCCGCAGAAGTATGGCTCAAAAGCAAGGATTAAATTTGCCTGATGAGATTTGACTGGTTGTGCTTTTATCAAGTCGTTTTGGAGCATATCCAAAAAGGCAGACTTGCCTGATGCAGTGCATTTTGGTGATGAATACGATCAATTGATAGCTATGCTCTTTAAAAAACGCCTTGTTTTCAAAAACAATAGTCCATAGTATTTAGTCGGTAGTCCATAGCTGATTCGAGTAAATGTTCACCTTGTTAAATGCTGTAAACCAGTATTTTATATTAAGATTGTATACTCACTTTATTTTTAAAAGGGTTTCAGTTTTAGCCTACACCAACCAGTTAAATAGTTTTTAAATTCATCAATGACTGATTACCAGCAACCAACTTTCACCAAAAGTACTGCGGAGTATTGCACAAAGATTCCCTATTAAAAATTTACGTACTTTATTTTCTAACCCTTTCCTTAAAGTACTGAATGTTTGGACAGAAAAAAGCTGACTTCCATAGTACTATGCCCCATTTTAGGCAATTTTTTCTGACTTATTCTATCTTATGATGTATTTGAGCGTATACGTAGAAATGTACTGACGTTGACCTGGTATGCATATATTTTATCTTAACAAAAATTTCGAACTATTCTATGGAAACTCTTTTTAGCGATCAATTCAACGATATTACTTATAACAAAGAAAACGGTATTCATTACCATATTCTTAAGCCTACTACTGCCCAAATGACAGAGGCAGAGTTTAAGCAAATGCTTCTGAACTGGAAACAGCTCATGTTTTCCTGTAATCCTCAATGGATTTTGGTAGACAGCCTCAACTTTCACTTTCCCATCTCGCCTACCCTCCAAACTTGGGTAGTTCAAAATATAACCATGCCTGTGCTGGCAATTGGCTCAGTAATCAAATATTTCTTTGTATTGCCTGAAGAGTTTATTTCCCAGTTGTCCATTTCGCAGTTTACGGATGAAGCAAATAATGTTTCACAAGAAGGAAAGATAAAGTATTTTTCCAGTAAAGAAGCCGCAGAAATATGGCTCAAAAGCAATGATTAAATTAGTATGATAAGATTTGACTGGTTGTACTTTTATCAATTTATATCAGGCTATTTTGGAACACATCTAAAAAGGTACGCTTGCCTGATGCGGTGCACTTTGGTGATGAATACGATCAATTGATAGCTGGGTGTTTAAAAAATGCCTTGTTTCCACAAACAATAGTCCATAGTATTTAGTCGGTAGTCCATAGCTGATTCGAGTAAATGTTCACCTTGTTAAATGCTGTAAACCAGTATTTTATATTAAGATTGTATACTCACTTTATTTTTAAAAGGGTTTCAGTTTTAGCCTACACCAACCAGGTAAATAGTTTTTAAATTCATCAATGACTGATTACCAGCAACCAACTTTCACCAAAAGTACTGCGGAGTATTGCACAAAGATTCCCTATTAAAAATTTACGTACTTTGTTTTCTAACCCTTTCCTTAAAGTACTGAATGTTTGGACAGAAAAAAGCGGATTTTCATAGTATTATGCCTCATTTTAGGCAGTTTTTTCTGGCTTATTCTATCCTGTGATGTATTTGGGCGTATACATAGAAATGTACTGACATTGATCTGATATGCGCAAATTATTTATTAACCAAAATTTCAAACTATTCTATGGAAACTCTTTTTAGCGATCATTTCAATGACATTCTTTATAACAAAGAAAACGGTATTTACTACCACATTGCCAAGTCTACTACTGCCCAAATGACAGAGGCAGAGTTTAAGCACATGCTTCTGAACTGGAAACAGTTGATGATTTCTTGTAATCCTCAGTGGATTTTGATAGACAGCCTCAACTCTCACTTTCCCATCTCACCTAGCCTCCAAACCTGGATAGTTCAAAATATCACCATGCCGGTGCTGGCCATTGGCTCAGTAGTCAAGTACTTTTTTGTATTACCCGAAGAGTTTATTTCCCGGTTATCCGTTTCGCAGTTTACGGATGAAGCAAATAATGTTTCGCAAGAAGGAAAGATACGGTACTTTTCCAGCCGGGAAGCCGCCGAAATAGCGATCACAAGCAAGGATTAAATTAATATCAATAGTCCATAGTATTTAGTCGGTAGTCCATAGCTGATTCGAGTAAATGTTTACCTTGTTAAATACTGTAAACCGAACTTGTGAGCTCAACGAAGTTAATCAGTATTTTATATTAAGACTGTATACTCACTTTATTTTTAAAAGGGTTTCAGTTTTAGCCTACACCAACCAGTTAAATAGTTTTTAAATTCATCAATGACTGATTACCAGCAAACAACTTTCACCAAAAGTACTGCGGAGTATTGAATATCATAAGTAGTGGTTGATGGTGCTTTGATGCCAACAACATACGTAAGCCTTCACAGGGGACAATACAAAGTGGTTTGAATTTTGATGTAAGTTTAACGCAATATTTTATCGCTTTTTACAAGTTTTAAAATGATGTAAATATTTGGTAAAACTCTACAAAACCTAACATTTAGGAATGATAGGCGTCGGAATTCAAAAAGTAAACTCCCCCCACAAACCGGGCTATAGTTTGCTGTATTGAGCTTTGCCCCAGAAGAAAGTCTCTGCCTCAGAACTGGCAAGGTATTTTTTTTCATCATTCCTTAAAATCAAAAACTGACCTTTAGTTTACCTAAGCTGAGGGTCTTTTTTTTTATCCTGTTGGCTACCTTCTGTATTGCTTTTTATCATTTATTTTAGTTTTTTGTGGGCTTCATAATTTTTACATTGAAAAAAACTGGACAAGCATAAAGTTTGCTTGCAAGTGCTTGATTTATAAGCCCAATGGGTACTATAAACTTACACTATCTTTAAAATACGACAAGAGAATACATTTTGTATTCCAAACTTTTAACTTACAAAAAAATGATATTTCGAAGTACAAACAAAGTTACCTTGTTTTTATCCAGGGTATGTGCTTTGCTGCTTGTATCGAGTATGGCAATGGCTCAAACCAGCCAACGTGCCATTCTCCAGGAACATATCCGGCAACTGAGGGCATTGGCAGACAGTCTCGAAAAAAAGCTTGATAAGATGTCTGATAAACCCATTACAGTTCGTAATACTGGCGAACGTGACCGTATCCACCAAAAGAAGATTTTTGTAGACAAAGAAGGAAGGGTTTTTTGGCAAGTAGGGTTACCTGTTTATGTATTTGCTTCGTCGAAACCCGATGGATCAGACATGCACCGCCTTAGCTATAGCAAGGTAAAGCAGATGGAGGCTTTTTCTGACCCTATGTATTGGGAAGGACCAGGCAAGCACTTTATTGGGCACAAAGACGCCAACCCAAATGAAGAGGTTCAGTTTGAAATAAACGCAGATGGGGCAGACCCTTTTTCAGTAATTGAGTTAAAAAACGCGCCTCGCTACGAACAAGAAGGAGAAGTTTTTTTTGGAAAAGGCTTGGTTGCTGACATCATCACCAAGGATGAGCTGGCAGGGGTGCGCCAAACATATCAGTCGATAGACAGTGCCACTTATGTGCCCCACACCGCTACTATCAATTTTGACGAAGACAAAGACTATACGGTCAATTATTATGGCGTAGACAAGGTGGGCAATGTAGAGAAGCCCAAGTTTACCAAATTTCGCGTAGACCTGAACCCTCCGGTAACTGAGCATAAGGTGAATGGCGACCGTAAAGGAGATATTTTATCACCTAAAGCTACTATTTTGCTTACGGCTCAAGACCAGGCTTCGGGCATTTCGGTGACTCGCTACCGTTTCAATGAGCAGCCCTTCCAGGCTTACAAGGGCATTATATCACTAAACAACCTCAAAGAAGGAGAGTATGTGCTTACTTATCATAGCATCGACCGGGTAAAAAACCAGGAGGAGGAAAAAACTTACTCTTTTTATTTAGACAAAACTGCGCCTAAAATTGTGGCGGAGGTGATAGGAGATCAGTACCAAAACCGAGGGCGGGTGTTTATTTCAAGCCGAACTAAGATGCGCTTGACGGCAAGCGACAATAAGTCGGGGGTAGACAAGGTGTATTATGCTATAGATGGGGGGCTGGAGCGTTTATACCGCGAACCTTTCCCGTTGGTTAAAAGTGAGGGTACGCATACGATTAAATATACTGCTCTGGACAGGGTAAAAAATAAAGGAGGATTTGAAACAAGTGATTCTTATGAAAATATGTTTCTTGATTTGACGCTGCCTTCTATCAAACATACGTTTACCGGGCCTGTGTATCGCAAAAATGATACGGTGTTTATCAGTCGCAAGACTTTGATCAATATTGTGGCTAAAGACCCCGAGTCGGGCATTAAACGTACTGGGTTTAAAATAGATGGTGCCCGTGCCAACCCTTACCGTGAGCCTTTTAGTATAAACGATGACGGTTACCACAAAATAGCTTATTATGCTCTAGACAATGTAAACAACCGGGTAGCCGAAGAGTTTTTTGTGATTGTAGATAACAAAGGGCCCGAAATGGCCGTGTCGTTTAGTGCACCCCCTATAGGCAAAATTACGGCTGAAGACATTACTCAAACTACCTCGGTATATGCCACGGGCACTTATTTGTTTGTAACTGCTCGTGATGCCAACATAGAGGTAGAGAGCGCTTATATCTCTATTAATGGCTCGCAGGAAGTAAAGTACAATAAGCCTATTTTGATGAATAGCAAAGGCTTAAAAACGATTAAAATACGGGGAGTTGATAAACTAGGTAATGAAACGGTGAACAAAACAGTGGAAGTTTTCGTCAAATAAAGTAAACATTTGGCTTACGGCAAAAAAGAAACTTTTTATAACCCAAAGCTAACCCTACCTTCCATTTTTGGTTGGTGGGGTTTTTTGCTTCAGCGCTTATATACTTTTCCGACAAGGTTCCCCGCAAACGGGATGTCGGCATAGCCTCCACTAGGACCCGATTAATACCTGTAAACCGAACTTGTGAGCTCAACGAGTTAATCAGCAATCAACTTTGGCTAAAATCACTGCGGAGTATTGATTTTGCCCAAGCTTTTGGTAAAAAAAATACCTGCACCCAAAGGGCGCAGGCATTTTAAACCACATTAATAATTAAGGACTATTTTTTCTCAAACCTGAGCAAAAACACCCGGTCTACATCAAACACGCGGAACAGGTAGACACCTTGCGATAAATGTCCTACCCTTACCCGCATATTGCGTTGGTGTGGTTGCCAAACTCCACTGCCCACAACCTGCCCATTGAGGTTGCTTATCTCCCAGGCAGCCCGAGACTTGAGCTGTTGTTGGGGGGCAAGCTTGAGTTGTACTTCGTCGTTTGCCGGGTTAGGAAACAGCAACATGCCCGACTCTACAATGCGCTTGTCCAGCCCAGTTACTCCTTGCCCGGCTTGTCCTTCGTCCTGGCGCAATGCCTGGGTAGAGCTTACCGCTGCCTGGTGCACTTCTTTGGTATCATAATCTTCTACAAATACTACTATCCGGTACGATTTCATTGTCAGGTCTTTCACCTTCCACGGTCTCAAGTCGAGGTTGTATGAGTCGCCGGGTTTCCAGGTATGTTTGTAATAGGTGCCCGCGGCATCGGGCAGCATTTTACGCATTACGTGGTGGTAAGTTTTGCCTTGCGATGGCACTTCGTCTTCTATGACTACCACTTGTATTACTACTGGTCGATCAAAGTTTTCGAGTGCGGTTACCCGGGCTTTTATCTTCATCTGTTGGTTGGCCACCTGAGGGGGCTCTATGGTAATGCTAAAGGGAGACACACTCAATACCCGTTGGTCATAAAACAAACTCGATACTTCATTATGGGGGTGACGGCTCGTGTCTAACCCGTCGATGATTGCCATTGGAGCATTTTTTATCCCGTGGTAAAAAGCACGGCCACTTACATCTTTGGAATTGTACTCGTTGAGTTCGTCTGCCTCAGGAAAACCCATATGGTGATGTATGCTGATGATTTCAGTATTTGTATTGCCGTTGTTGTAAGGAAAAAGTTTCACTTCCTTGTCCAAAGTCTCGGCTCCTGGCACCCCATCGTTGGTAAAATACTCCAGCAATAAAGTACGGTTACGATTGCTGAGGCTAAAATCATCAAAGGCAAAGCCTTCATGTTGACCGGGAGGGTTGTCGCTGTTGCTACCAAAGGCTATTCTAAACCTTACCCGCGACGTGTTTTGAGCCAACATGGCTTGCCTTACATTGCTCAGGCTATAGGCAGTAGTACGCCAGGTAGAATCGAGACCGGTCCACCCCTGGTTACCTTCATTGGTGTTGGCGTCTTCTCTGCTGCTAGAGCTGCCGGGTGCCCCCAAAATTCCTTTCCCATTGTACCAGCCTTCTATTTTGGGCGTTTGCTTGCCCACTATTTGCCAGGTTTTGCCGTCATCTATGGTGTATAACAAGGCTACTCCATCGGCTCCTTTGTCGGTATGCGACCAATAACGCAACGACACCATAGGTTTGTCCAGGTCGCTTATGTCGTAGCAAGGGCTCTCTACATACGATTGTTCGTTGTTGTAATAATGGGTTTGATTCCCGTTGTCAGTCATCCAAACAGTGGTTCTCTTATCGTTGGCGTCGGTTTCTTTGATCACGTCTCCATTGGCATTGCCCAGGGGTTTTAGTTGCCAGCTGGTTTGGTCGCTAGTTTGCTGATTTTTGGTAACCCTCCCTCTGCTTACCCAGCTTTTGGCTCCATTTTCAAAGTGTTCAATGTAGTTTTCCGCCCTGGTTACGGTCACCACGTCAAAAATGTCTACCCTTCTCTTGAGTTCATAAGTAGCATCTCTATTTTTATTGACCAGGGTAAGGGTAATCCAATACTCGCCAGACGCAGCAAAAGAGTAGTTAACCTTTGCTCCGCTCAAAGTTTTGATTTGATTTCTGTCCTTATCAGCAATGGTCCACTTGATTTCTCTCAGTTCGTCTTCCCCTTGGTCATCTCTGAGGATTGACTTATTCGTAAGGGTAGAGCCGCTCCCCACACAATGTCCTTCGAAGTCAAAGTCAAGCGTAAAACTCTTTTTGATGGTAACATCACAAGCGCCAGTGCTCGTGGTGAGAGAATAACCAATGTTTTCGTTGTTGCTTTTGGTGGCGTGCACTGCATTCTCGGCATTGGTAACTGAGCCGTCAATGATCCACTCCCGCTGCCACTTCTCTTTGGTCTGGGAAGGCTTAAAATGCATTGCCTGTTCGTGGTATACTTTGCTAACGGAGAGCTTGATACCGGTAGGGTTTGACAAAACCTTAAAATATTGTTCACTAGATGTAGCACTACAACCTGCACTATTGGTATGTATAGCCCTTATTTTGTATGGGGTTTCACTTGGAGTCAATTTAGTAAGGTCATTATCCTCTACAGGTTCCCAACCATCCTTTGAGGGATCATCAGGATATACTTTATAATACTCAAGTTGAGTAAGTACCACCACTTGTGTTTCCCCACCATCAGCACCTATTACCTCATCAAAAACATTGAAATCAATGGCACCAGAGTTATTACAGTATTCTTGAGTTAAACCTTCTATGCTAAGTTTAGGCAAAGGTTGTATATCAATGGTCAATGACTCAGACCTAAAAACACATTCATCTAATACATCATATTTATATACATACCTAATTTCATACTTCCCTGCGTTCTTGTTTTTCTCATCAATAGAAGCATCATTATCAGGAGCTTCTTCTTTTAACGTTGGGTTATTGGGGTTAAACCACACCTTTCCATCTTCCTTTTCAAATATCTTAGGTTCACCATTTGGTAACTTCTTAATCTCAAAATGGCCTGTCTCCTCGACACCTATCGCAAAACCCAATGTAGTAAGCTCATACTTATCCTTATCACTGACACAAAAGCTGGTTTTCCCACCTGTTCCTACTTTCACACTCACCTCAGCAGGCATCCACACCTTTAGCTTCTTGGTTTGGGTGGCTTTGCAGCCATTCGCTTTGTCTATGTAATAAGTGTAGTTGATAGTAAAATCACCTCCGCCAACTTTAGCCAAGTCGCTATATTTGAGCAATTGAGAGTCGTCAGTGTTTTGGTCAACTGTCTTAATGACTTCGCCTTGTTTGACTATTTCCCACAAAAACTCTTTATCATTACCAATCGTTGCACCACCTTCTTTAGCCGTCAATATAATATCAGCGTCTTTAGTAAGGTCTCTATTACAAAGTTGAGTTATTTTAGTAACTTCTTCAATTTCTGTAGTTTGTAGCTGACTGTCAGTGTTGATGCTCAATTCAACTTCAGGGAGATTCTGAACAGAGAACGCCCTTACAGATGAAGTATATGTACAACCGCTCTCGGAGGTATACTCATACACCACCCTATACTCATTATTTTCCGAAAGATCAGCAGGTATAAAAGGATTTGTAAACTCTTTCTCTTTATCTGCTACCTCTTCAGCATCGTCAGTTTTGGTTTCATAAAATTTAATCTTCTGATCCTTAATTTTCGCCTCAACTTGTGCTTCACTAAGTTGTACCCCATCAATGATAATCAATGGTAGTAATAAAACTTCAGCACTACCCTTACAGTAAGAACTATTATTGGAAGTAAACTTCAGCTCAGGTTTTGAGTTGATAATTATCTCCTCTATCTTTTCCACTTGGCAGTCCAATTCACTATCACCTGTTTTCATCACATCTGCCTTTTTTGTAATATTAATTTTCCCCCCAGAGGCATTCCACCTTACTTTAATAGAACTTGTATTAGATACACTGCCTCCAACTATTACATTGCTGCCATCATCTGTGAGCAGTTGCCCACCACTTACCTTCCAAGTAATCCTATCTAAGTTGGCTGAACTTTTCAGCTTATAATCTACCACCTCACCTTCACACACTAATCGTTTATTTTTATTTTCACCTTCTACATAATCCTTTATTGCAGGGGCAGAAAAATCAGTGATAGTAAAAGTAAATGTTTTTGTTACTTCACAATGTTCAGGTGCTATAACTTTAAGGGTCAGATTCCCTTCACCAGCAGTTGCTCCCCAATCATACGTTACTTCTGTGCCACCTAGGTCCTTAGAAATCCCATCTACCGAGGTAAACATCCATTGAAATGTATAACCTGTAAAGTCTGTGATTTCTTCTGTACTTCCACCATCTTTTGTTTGGGTAAGCTTAGGGATATAGGTCTTTATGGCACCATTGCACGCTACACCCGCTTTCTCCTCTACATCTACCACAAATGGCGCTTTCACGGTGACTTGCACAGCATCAGACGGTGTGCTACAACTGGTATTCTTACCTTTGGCAATCACACTCAAACCTACGCTACCAACTTTCGCACCTTTAATTGTAACTGTTTGACCTTTATTATTATCATCGCTACTACCAACGGTTTTTACAAAGTTAGCTATACTCTCATCGTCCAACTCCCACTCATATTCATAGTTAGCATCATAGTGTTGGATTGTATAAGAAACTTCCTGGTCTTTGCAAAGCGCCATAGACTGAACATCAATGATGGGTTTCTTAGGGCTGACATAAATATCTATTGGCGCTATTTCTACTGATTCACACTTATTATCATTATCCACCGTCAAAAATACCGCATTAAGCGTTGTTTTGGTGGTAGGTCTATCAGGAGCAAGAAACTTATACTTATACATCAAACCATCAGTTAAGTCAATAGGGTCTGTTACCTTGCTACAATCGTTGATAGTAGTTGATGGAAAAACTTTTCCTTCTTTTACATTACTCCCCAAGTTAGTATCATCACCTTGTACCTTATCACTTATCAAACCATACAACACTTTGCCTCCATCTTGTTGTACTTGCAAACTAAAAGTACCATCAGCGCTTAAGCATCCAGTAACAAAACGAGTAATATTCACTTTAAACCCTTCTCTAAACAGACAATTAGCCTCAGGATGTTCATAAGTATAAATAATTGTTGTTTCCCCTATATCTCCTAATTCTTTTGGGTTAAAATAATAAGTTTGGTCAGAAGCCAAAGAAACACCTTTACCAGAAAATACTCCTCCTGCTGGTTGCCCTATCAGTGGCACAGGATCCGCATTTACTGTATAAGCATCCTTCAAATCTTTAACGCTAAGCTTAGGAGCGTATATTTCTATTAGATGGGTTGCCTCCCCATCGGTTTTAACCCCACAGTTACCCTGCACACCCTTTACTTTAATGAATGACGACTTATCTCCGATGATACCATCACCTACCCTAATAATGATTCGGTTTTTGGTAGTGGTTAAAACCCCTTCATCGATTTCATCACCGTCATCCATAACCGCCAATGTCAAGCCTTCGCCCAATGTCCACTCATACTGAGTAGCTCCCTCTACCTGCTCTACCTCTATCACCTTGATTTCACTGTTTACATTGCAAATAAAGGTAGGAGGACTAACAAATGTTGGTGTAGTTGACGCTTTAAAACTAGCCAGTAGCTGAATCGACTCTGAACTTACTTCTGCACTTGTACAAGTGTTATTTTTGCCGCTTATCCCCTGTACTTTTACTATAGCATCTTTTACATCAGCATTAGCAATCACCTTTACCTCAATCGAACTTTTAGTTCTACTTTCACTATCATCACTCACAAAATCCAACTCACCAGCAGGCAAAGTCCATTTATACTTATCAGCTCCCGTAATGTCGCTTACACTCAGGGTATAAATTTCGCCTTTGCAAAAGGTACTTGTAGTTTCATCAACGGTAATTTTGGCGTCATTAGTAGAAAACACAATCAAGCTTTTAACAGTAGCAAATACCTTAGAGTCATCAAGGACTAAGGGCACATTATTCGTAGTTTCAGAGTCAAGTTGCAATGTAGACGCAAACTCTAGCTGAGTAAGCGTACCACTGTTGCTGCCGCTAAACTTTACTTGTACACCTGTGATCTTTAATTCTCCAAGGTCAGTAGCATCTTCTCCAGTAAAATCATATTCAATAATCAACTTTCCACCTGTCACCTTAGCGCTCTTAATGGCTTCATTTTTTACATTCGTAAGATTTACTGTAAGCTCACTATCACTATCGACTAAAGTAAATGGTTCACTTGCCTTGAGTTCTAGGGTAAGGGTTCCCTTTCCTTTAAAGTCTTGATAAAAAGTTTCTTTCAGCGTTACATCTAGCGGTTTGATATTATCAACACCTACACACACATCATCAAGGTCTACAAGTACAAAACTTATCTTAGACTGAACACTGGTAATCTTTTTAGTAGCTGCTTCGCCCTTATCGTCACAGGCATTTACTCCTTGTACTTTTAAATCAACCTTATCTACTGTACTGGTTGCTTTTAGTTTTAGCGTAGGTCCTGTAGTTGAGACAGAGTTCTCCTGGTTAGGATTAAAGTCGTCTGGGGCATCAACTGGCTCCAAACCCGCAGGAACTGTCCACTGGTAAGTAGCGGCGAGTTGCCCATCTTTTGCGGTGTAGGTAGCCTCTTCGCCCACAAATAAATTGTCTTTTCCCTCAATCGTTATTATGGTGGCAGGTTTTGCAGGTAGGGCTAATGCTTTATTTGCGCTGGTACTTGTGCAACTATTTACCGTAGATTTAGCAGTAACTGTTACTAAACCACCCTCAAAATTTTTATTCAAATCTACAGTTACCTCAGCAGTGGTGTTAGAAGGGGAAGTAATAGCTGTTCCAGTTGGAAACTCCCATTTATATGTCATCCCGGGCTGTGGTTTCACCGAAAAGATAAGACCCTTGGCTTCGTTGCAAAGCAACGAAGGTACCTCCAAAAACTCAGGGGTTGGGAGTGGGTCGTCACGAGTGAAACTTGCCAAAGACAAGGTACGGCTAGACAAACCTGATGCCTGCAAAAGGGCTTCTCCGTTGGCATCGGTAGCTTCAGTAGCTTTTACTACTACGTCATAAATTGTTAATTTTTCGAGCTCCTCATTATCTGCCAAGCCTTCCAGACTAAAGGTAAATTCCCTCTGATTACCTGGATAGCTTACGCTCGTGATTTCGCTCAAATCTTCTGCTGCCTTGCCAAAAAACACCCTGGGTTTCACCGAGAACTTAAACCCTTCGGGCAACTTAATAGTTACTTTGCCTCCCTGAAAACCCTTGTCCCCTTTGCTAGTCTCAGTACATACAATACGTGACAGCCTCACTGGGTAGTCACCTACACACGAAGGCACACTAACAGACTGAAAGTTGACCATGATGTTTAAGCTCTTTGATAATTCAAGGGACTTAGGGTTATCACTTTCACAAGTAGCGTTTTTACTTTTTACTTTCACATCAGACAGATCAGTTACTTTATCAGGATCATACTGTATAGTAATATTGGGGGTGTTGGTAACTTCAGAGGTTACTTTATCGGTAAGGGCCTCCCCCGCCACCCCCACCCCGGCAGGCAATGTCCACTCATAGTGGGTAGCATGGCTTGCACCAACTGCTATCAGGTGTAATTGGTTCTCCTCGGCAGCTTTAAGCACTTGTATATTTGTAACATCAGCAGGCTTATTTAGCATGGTAAACCTGCCAAAGTCGGTGTTTTGGAACACCTTCTTCCAATTCAAGGCTTTGAAGCTATCAAGGGTTGGACGTAAAGTAACCACTGAGGCTTCGGCATCCTTGTCAGCAGTCACTGTTATGTTACTAATTTTTATTTGGTCATTTTTTGAGCTAAAATCCTTACCATCAGAATCTTTGCCAGTAAAGTCATACACTATTTTTAGTTGGTTCTCCTCAATACTTACCATAAATTTTTCTGAAGAGGACGAAGGCACTTTATCATTAACTTTGATGGTAAGATTGTCGCCTCCCAAGGTAAAATCTTGGTTTGACAATGCTAATATCAGGGTGCCTTGTCCAGAAAAATCCGTCATACCAGTTTCTTGCAATACAAGGTCAGTTAAGGATTGTGTTTCGGTGGTACCTTCGCAAAACTTAGCTGTGGCAGGGGTAATACTCAGACCTTTTATAGACTGAATGGTTAATGGATACTCATCAGAGTAATCGCCGATACACTCATCATTTTTTGCCGTTGCTGTTACCCCTACTTTTACCTCTATGCTGGTGCTTTCTTGGTCTATCAAGTCAGCCTGCAATGTAATGGTGGACTGAGTACCTATTACTTCTTCCTTCACAATGCTCAACCCTGCCGGAACCTCCCAAGTATATTCAGCATTGGTTACTTGGCCTACCTTGAGGGTAATCTGTTGCCCCTCATTGATGGTGGTGGCATTGCCTGCTTGCTTAATATTAACACCCAGCAGGCTAACGTCAGCCAACACAGTTCCTTCTGTGCCTAAGGTTTCATCCTCGTCTGTTAAACCTATAGATGTTCCACCTGATGTCACATAAATGTTGCCCGTAGTAGCACTCTCATCAACTGCCTGTACATACAAGCCCTCAATGGTGATAGAATTAATGATGTCATTGCTTGTAGACACATTTGTAAATTTATAGTCAAACTGTAGTGTCTTATTTTCAAGTTGTACATTTATATCGGTTCCTTCACTGGCATTACCTGATATCACTACCTTAGGAGTATTATTCAGGTCAAACTTGAAGTGGTCATCAAGCTTCATCGTAAAAGTATTCACATCATCAGTCTCCTCAAAATCACTGTCTTCAGACTCAGTAATTACAATCGTCACTTCCTTGCTATCGCTTACGTTGCATAACATCGCACTGCCTTTGGTCACTGTTACTTGGTCAGTAACCTTTGCTTTGCCTTGGCTAATATTCCGCAGGTTGGGCGCATACCAGGCATTGGCGGCAAGCAATAGCAAGGTGGTAGCCACCACAGTAAGGGTTATTTTGGCAACCGCCCTGCCTTGTAGGGTCTTTGCCACACCTTTTGTCAGGTGCTTATCTTTTTTGTTTGGGTTAAACATAGGGGTTAATAATTATTAAGGAACGTGATCGCCCCGTAAACGGGATTTCGGGCATAGCCCTCAACAATAACTGTCCGGTTTAGAACATGTTCCTAAGCTTTGTATATACAATTATTCATCAGTATCAATAGCTGCCCGCAGGTAGCCTTTGCGTTTGAGATTTCCCAACAAGTATAGAAGCAGGTGGCAGGTGTAGTACCTATGTCATACCTGGGCAGACAAGGGTTTTTACCCACCAGGGTTGCTGCTTGACAAGTTTTGTTTGGCAATCGTCTTTTTTTCATCTCAATATTTATCATTGCGTCGTTGGCAATGGCGACAAAACTACCGTCTTGTTTTATAGCATAAAAAAAAGTGGCCTAAACGGTCGTTTTGAGGGCGTAAGTGGTTATTCATTGTACTTTATCAATACAAAACATAATTATTAATACAAAACAGCTGGCTTTCACCCCGGTTTATAAGGATTTATACCGCTCCTGGAGTCTCTCCGGGTTGTTTTTGGCATATTCGGTTGTTTGGAGGCCTAAGTGGTAAAAGCTCGCCGGGAGGTTGTTCAAAAGTAAGTTGTTTTTGAATTGACGAGGGGCATTGTTCATGTCGCCCTGTGGTAGTTTAATTACGAATTTTTCAATTACGAACCGACCGGAGGAAGTGCTGCGAAGCTAATTACAAGTAGGCGGTCATTGATCAAAGTATTGGTTTACAGCAAATTAAACCAGTATACTTCTTAGAAGGGCTTTCAAACCGAAAAACAACTTCTTGGGTTGGCCTTAGGGCTTTGCACTTGAGTACCCAAAAGCTCGCCAGGGGGTTATGTAGGGGCATGCGGCTACCATACGCATATTTGCAAATATGATAAAGGCGCTGTGGGGGCACTGTGTAGGTTGAAAGTAGGTCACGACTGCCACAAATTGCAAGTACTTAGATGCCGATCATGCGCATTTTTTTTCCAGTTTTTTTTCCCTGTATTGACAATACTCCGCAGTAATTTTAGTCAAAGTTGGTTGTTAGCTATCAGTTATTGATGAGTTTAAAAACTATTTAATTGGGTGTTTAGGCGTAAAACCGACACACTTTTAAAAATAAATTGAGTACGCAATCTTAATATAAAATACTGGTTTACAGCATTTAACAAGGTGAACATTTACTCGAATCAACTATGGACTATTGGTATTGAGGTTTGGTAAAAAAAATACCTGCACCCAAAGAGCGCAGGCATTTTAAACCACATTAATTAAGGAATGTTATTTTTTCTCAAACCTGAGCAAAAACACCCGGTTTACGTCAAACACCCGGAACAGGTAAACGCCTTGCGATAGATGCCCTACCTTTACCCGCATATTGCGTTGGTGTGGTTGCCAAACTCCACTGCCCACAACCTGTCCGTTGAGGTTGCTGATCTCCCAGGCAGCCTGAGACTTGAGCTGTTGTTGGGGGGCAAGTTTGAGTTGTACTTCATTGCTTGCCGGGTTAGGAAAAAGCAATATGCCTGACTTTACAATGCGCTTGTCCAGCCCGGTTACTTCCTGCCCGGCTTGTCCCTCGTCCTGACGCAATGCCTGGGTAGAGCTTACCGCTGCCTGGTGCACTTCTTTGGTATCATAATCTTCTACAAATACTACTATCCGGTACGATTTCATTGTCAGGTCGCTTACGTCCCACGGTCTCAAGTCGAGGTTGTATGAGTCGCCGGGTTTCCAGGTATGTTTGTAATAGGTACCCGCAGCATCGGGCAGCATTTTACGCATTACGTGGTGGTAAGTTTTGCCTTGCGATGGCACTTCGTCTTCTATGACTACCACTTGTATTACTACTGGTCGATCAAAGTTTTCGAGTGCGGTTACGCGGGCTTTTATCTTCATCTGTCGGTTGGCCACCTGAGAGGGCTCTATGGTAATATTAAAGGGAGACACACTCAGTATCCGTTGGTCATAAAACAAACTCGATACTTCATTCTGGGGGTGACGGCTCGTGTCTAACCCATCGATGATTGCCATTGGAGCATTTTTTATCCCGTGGTAAAAAGCACGGCCACTTACATCTTTGGAATTGTACTCGTTGAGCTCGTCTGCCTTAGGAAAACCCACATGGTGATGTATGCTGATGATTTCAGTGCTTGTATTGCCGTTGTTGTAAGGAAAAAACTTCACTTCTTTGTCCAAAGTCTCGGCTCCTGGCACCCCATGGTTGGTAAAATACTCCAGCAATAAAGTACGGTTACGATTGCTGATACTAAAATCATCAAAGGCAAAGCCTTCATGCTGGCTAGGAGGGTTGTCGCTATTGCTCCCAAAGACAATTCTAAACCTTACCAGCGACGTGTTTTGTGCCCACATGGCTTGCCTTACATTGCTCAAGGTGTAGGCAGTAGTACGCCAGGTAGTATCGGCACCTGTCCAACCTTGGTTTTCTTTGTTGGCATTTGCATCACTAGAGCTACCCGGAGCACCCAAAATACCTTGTTCGTTGTACCAGTTTTCTATTTCGGGGGTTTTCTTGCCTACCTTTTGCCAGGTTTTGCCGTCATCTATAGTGTATAACAAGGCTACCCCATCGCCTCCTTTGTCAGTATGCGACCAATAACGCAACGATACCATGGGTTTGTCCAGGTCGCTGATGTTGTAGCAAGGGCTCTCTACATACGATTGTTCGTTGTTGTAATAATGGGTTTGATCCCCGTTGTCGGTCATCCACACCATTCCCTGGTTTCCTTTGATCACGTCTCTGTTGGCATTGCTCAAGGGTTTTAGTTGCCAACTGGTTTTGTCGACAAACTGTTGGTTTTGGGTAACCACTCCTCGGCTTACCCAACTTTTTGCCCCGTTTTCAAAGTGTTCAATATAATTTTCTCCTTTGGTAATGGTTACTACGTCAAATATATCTACCCTCCTTTTGAGTTCATAGGTTACGTCTTTTGCGTTGTTGACCAAAGTAAGGGTGATCCAATACTCGCCAGCTTTGGCAAAAGAATAGGTGACCCGCTCATTTTTTGCATCCAAAGAGCCTAGGATATTACCCGCTTTATCGGCAATTGTCCATTTGGCGTTGCCTAACTCATCTTCTCCGTTTTCGTTTCTCAAGCTTGACTTGTTGGTCAGGGTAGAGGTGCCACCCACCAAGTGTCCTTCAAAGCTAAAATCAAGCTTAAAGTCTTTTTTGACGATCTTTTTACAGGCTTTAATGTTGGCGGTCATCGAATAACTAATATTTCCGCTATTGTTTTTAGTGGCGTACATGGTCTCCTTGGTATTTGTAACCGATCCGTTGATGACCCACTCCCAACCTTCGGTGGCGTTGGCTTTGGGTTCGGCTTGGGTAGACTTAAAATACATTGCCTGCTCATGGTATATCTTACTAACAAAGAGCTTTACTCCGGTAGGCTCCGACAATACTTTTACTTTCCGAGGGGCAGAAACATTTGTACAGCCTGCACTATTGGTATGTCTCGCCCTTATTTCGTAAGGAGTTTCGCTTGGCGTCAGCCTGGTAGGGTCATTTTTGGGCACGCTAGACCATTGATTACCATTTTTAGGCACGCTATCATTTTTGTACTCAAGCTGGGTCAATACCAATACCGACGTATTGTCTTTGTTGCCTTGGTCAAACACTTCAATGCTTCCCTTGGCTTCGTTGCGGCAATAGGTGTCTTTTAAGCCTTCGATGGTTAGTTTAGGCAATGGGTTAATTGTAACAGTAAGCACATCAGAAGTATATTCGCAGGGATAGGTCTCTTCTGTGTCGCCTTTTCTATATTTATAGCGGTATTCAATCTTGTATTGTCCTGCATTTTGATTTATTTCTTCAGTAGAAGCATCATCACCCGGCGGGATTTCTCCTGGCATAGGATTGCTAGGGTTCAGTTTTGGCTGTTCACCGGTTATCTCCACAAAGCCTTCACCCTTTGAATATTTAGGTCCTGAGATACGTTTGATGTGAAAGCTTCCAACTGTGTTAGTATTCACGGGAAAACCCTCAAGCATTAAGTCGTATGAACCTCCGTCACTTGCACAAAAACTGGTGTGCGCATCATTACTTCCGGTCTTCCGCAGTTTTACATCGAGGTTGGCAACACGTCTCAGCACCTTAATCTCTATGTTTTTGGGCTGAGGACAAAGTTCGTTTAAGGTATAAGTCATTATAAAATTTCCTCCTGCATTTAACAGGCTATAGGCAAACTCAGCCTCGGTTTCATCAGCCGCAAGTTCAATAGTGTCTCCTATTTGTTGATTAGTATTCTTATTAGTTATCACAAACTTGCCTCCCTCCTTGCTCGTAGCATCGGCTAGTTTAAAAACCAATGTGTGGTTTTCATCATCATTTGTACTACAAAATGTGATGGGTTGTTTGCCTATAGAACCTGTTTTGGTAATATTTGAACCTGCTCCCACATTTACCGTAAAATTAACCTTTGAAGGAGGTACTTTTAATACTTCCGCCTTCTTTGAAACATACTTACAGCCATTGTCAGTCGTGTATACAAAATAGACTGTTACAGTATCATTCTTAGGGTTATACGCATTTGGGTTTGTAATTTCTTCATCAATATCAGCACCCTTCACTTCATAAAAGGTAAGCGTTCTAGTTGGCAATGTTACTTTCGACGTGAGGCTAACTTTTTCATCGTTGTCACAGTATTTATATACATCTTCACTCAAGGCAAGGTTTTCAGGTTTTTCATCAATATTTATTGTAAACGTTTGCTCGTACTCAGTATCCCCTTCTCCTATACTTGCCTTGATTGTTCCTGAGGCTATGTTGCTCCAGGTTACCTGTATGCTTTCATCACTTTGGGCAATTATAGAAGCATTTTCATCTTTGAGGGCACCACCCTCCACTGTCCAGGTAATATTTACTGGAGTAGCTGGTGGGTTGTCTAACTTATAGGCCGTGGTGGTTTCGGCACACCCCTTCATTGAGTTTAACTCAGTCTTTACAACCTCAAAAGTTGCCATTTGGGCACACATCAATGGTATATAATCAGAATTATTATTAGGCGCTTTCTCGGTTACTTTGACTGATACTTTGCCACTAGCTGACCATTGTATGTTATTAGAAGCTCTGGGGTTTGTTGTTCCCTTTCCATTTTCAATAGTCCATCTAAAGCTATAGTTGTGCTCTATGTTATTAATTGTCTTACCTTCATGATCTTTCAGTTCAACAGTATATGGAATAGCTTGATCATTCAATGCAATAGGAGAACCTTTAATGCTTACGTTAAAAGGGCTTTTTACTTGTACTTTTATAGGCTCTGATGACCCTGATGCACAAGCTGCTAGCTCCTGTTTGGCAGTTACTGTCACCTTTTTAACGCCTGGCAATGTCCAGTTAATTGTTACCGAAGTTCCTGTTGTTATGCCTTCTTTAAAAGTGTAGCCAGACGACCCTGACAAGCCATTAGACTCTTCTACTGCCCACTCATAAATATATTCAGGGTGAGGCGAGTTCACTTGATACACCCCTTGTTTGTTTGTACATATTTTTGCCGAAAACGAGGGAGCTATTGTCGGCTTAGTCGGAAGGGGTAATATTTCCACAGACTCCTTATCAAAGGTGTTAACCCCCACACAAGCATCACCTATAAGCTTTACATACACTGCTTTTACGGTTATAGAAGTTCCTGTTACCCTAGAAGGATCAAGCTTGTAATGATAATTGCTATCAGCATTCAGTTTTTTAATGTTGTCTATATTATCTTTGATGGCAGGTGACTCACAATTTAGCGCTTTTGCTTTACTGTCTGTAATCAGCATAGGGGTGGGAGCATCGGTATTTTGTGCGTCATTTTTTGTAATCACTGATTTTCCGTCTGTACCCAACTCCTCAATCACGGCATACAACAACCACCCATCGTTTGTTTTGGTAGGTAGTGAAAACTTCGCCTCAGTAGTAGTTCTACACTGTGTAGCCAACCCAGTGCTGGTCGCTTTTACTACTTTCACTGTTCTTGAAGCATTCCACTCACACTCTCCATTTGTATATACATAGGTAAGGGTATGTTCATCTATGCCTGCCTTCTCTGGTGAGAAGTAAGTTTTCAACTCACCATTTTCTTCTTTAGTAATAATCCCTTTGGTGAGTTTGAAATATCCGCCTACGGGCGTGCCTTCCAGTAATATATCATTGCCGTTTTTCGCAAATACTTTTCCCTCCTCTATACCCTCAATATTTACTTTCTCAGGTGCGCCATACAATGTGAAATTTCCCGAATTTTCTTCATCTGTAGTAATGCTGCAGGTATTCTCATCAGTCATTTTCACTCCTTTTACTCCTATCTTTACACCTTCTTTCTCTGTGCCAAACGATGCAGTGCTTTTCACTTTAAACCAAAGGGTAGTGCCTGAAGTAAGAATAACATTATCCGCTTTGTTTACTCCCTCGTCGGGTGTAACGGCTTCAAGCGCATCGTGCAATGTCCACTGATAGTGGGTTGCTCCTTCTATTTTTTCCACGCTTAACGACTTTATTTCACCCTCTTTCTGGCAAATGTGTTTAATAGTATTGGTAAATTTCGGTTTTACATCCTTGGCAAATTTGGTCAATACCTTGATCGTATGCGTTACCATATTACTTTCGCATTGTATCCCCTCTTTTTTACCAACTACTGATATTTCCAGGTCGCCATCTGCTAAGGTTACAGTGTTGTTTAGTCTTACTTCAACAGTGTTGTTATTGTTATCTCCATCGTTCTTAAAAACCAAACCGCTAGGCAATGTCCACTCATAACTCGTGGCCCCCTCTATGCCAGTTGCCTTCAAAGTATAAGTATTAGTTGTCGCACATAACGTATTAATCGGTGTAGACGAAACCGAGGATTCCTTATAAATCTTCACCTCTGCCTCATTGGTATCAAAAGTAACCCATGATCCTATTTGCGCAAATACATAAGAGTCGCCTATGTTTAGGGTAGATGATGTAAGGTCTGTAGTAAAACTCAGTTGGGTGGGGGTATTATTCTTTAAGTTGATCTTCAACCCTTTGATGACCATAGTATTGATGCCACTGTGATCAAAGCTATCATCAAAATTATAGCTGATGGTAAGCTTATTATCTGTCACTGAAGCACTAAATTTATCATTACCTAAACCTGCTGCATCTATTGTTACAGTCAAAGGATCAGTATCAGTCTTAGAATCAACCAAAGAAACATCTTCGCTTGTCAGCACCAATGATCCTGCTCCTTTAAAATCCTTTACAAACTGTTCCTTAATTATAATGTCACCTATGGCAAAGTTTTGTGCTTCAGGGCAGATATTTTCAATGATAACAGGCACAAATTCAACCGCAGACTGAACACTGGTAATACTTTTAGTAGCTGCTTCGCCCTTATCGTCACAGGCATTTACTCCTTGTACTTTTAAATCAACCTTATCTACTGTACTGGTTGCTTTTAGTTTTAGCGTAGGTTCTGTAGTTGAGATAGTGTTGTTACTTATAGTCTCAAAATCACCAACTGGCTCCAGACCCACAGGAACTGTCCACTGGTAAGTAGCGGCGGGTTGCCCATCTTTTGCGGTGTAGGTAGCCTCTTCGCCCACAAATAAATTGTCTTTTCCCTCAATCGTTATTACATCGAGAGGCTTTGCAGGTGGCGCAGCAAGCAACTTACTCACCGTTGCACTTTTGCAACCATGGGTGGAAGTGGCAGTAACCTTAAGCATGCCTCCATTGAAACTGTTGCCTATGTTTACCATTATTCGAGACGCAGTAGGTAATGATGATGGTTTAATGGTCACCCCTACCGGCAATCCCCAGCTGTATTTAAACCCCGACTGCGGCTTCACCGAAAAGGTAACACTGGTGTTTTTGCAAAGCAACGAAGGTACCTCCAAAAACTCAGGGGTTGGGGGCGGGTCGTAACGGATGAAGCTTGCCAAAGACAAGGTACGGCTAGACAAACCCGATGCCCGCAAAAGGGCTTGTCGGTTGGCACTGGTGGCTTTGGTAGCTTGTACTACTACCCCACGAATTTCTAATTGGTTGAGCTCATCATCTTTTTCCAAATCTTCCAGACTAAATCCAATGCCTCGTTGATCAGTGGTATATGCTACGTCGGTTATTTCTTTAAGTTTTTCCCCTTTCTTACCAAAAAACACCCTGGGTTTTGCCAGTAACTTAAAGCCTGTGGTTAATTCAACTGTCACACCTTGTGTACTAAAGGCATTTTTTTCAGCTTCTGTACATACTATGTGTTGAGGCACAGCTATAGGTGTACCACCTACACATAAAAGTGTGTCAATGGTTTGAAAGTTGACCTCGATGTTTAAATCATTTGATAAGTCAGTGTTAAAATCATTACTTTCACAAGTAGCATTTTTACTTTTTACTGTCACTGTCAAGTCAGATAAATTAGCCGCAGGATCATGCTGTATAGTAATAATGGAAGTGTTGGTAAATTCAACGGTTACTTTATCGGTAAGGGCTTCCCCCGCCAGCGCCACCCCCGCAGGCAATGTCCACTGATAGTGGGTAGCATGACTTGCGCCAACTGCTACCAGGCGCAATTGTTGATTACTCAGTTTAACAACCTCTATATCTGTAACATTGGTGGGTTTACCTACCATGGTAAACCAGCCAAAGTCGGTGTTTCTAAACACCCCCTTCCAATCCTTGATAGCTTTGAAGCTATCAGGGGTTGGACGTAAAGTAACCACTGAGGCTGTAGCCTCAGTTTTGGGAGTCACTGTTAAGCCGCTGATTTTCAGTTGATCTACCCTTGATTTGAAGGCATCACCAGTAAAATCATACACTAGTTGTAATTGATTTTCATTTGTAATGTTTACCTGAAATTTTTCTTGCAGTGGTGTTTTAAGATTTTGAAACTTGCCATCCTGAGGATCTTGAAACTTTGCCATAATTTTAAGATTGTCGTTACCCAAGGTGAAATCTTGGTCTGACAACGCTAATACCAGAGTGTCTTTTCCAGAAAAATCCCCCTTGCCAGTTTCTTGCAAAACGAGTTCAGTCAAGGGTTGTGTTTCGGTGGTACCTTCGCAAAATTTGACTGTATCCTGGGTAATTTTGATTCCCACTGGCACAATAGTTACCGGGTAGCCAGCCGAGGGAGTACTTTCGTAAAAGTCGTTTTTGGCTTGTACCTTAAGCTGAACCTGGGCATTAGTAGTTGCTTTGCCTTGGCTAAAATTCCACAGGTTGGGCGCATACCAGGCATTGGCAACAAGCAATAGCAGGGTGGTAGCCACCACAGTAAGGGTTATTTTGGCAACCGCCCCACGTTTGAGGGTCTTTGCCACACCTTCCGCAAGGTGTTTGGTTTTGTATTGATTAAGCATAAATTTTTGTAGGAATTATTTTTTTGTGTACCATAATTTAGACGCATACAAAATGATCGGATAGCGCCTTTTTAATCCTTGCGTTTTGTTATCACAATTGTATAATACAACTATAAATAAACACGTAGAGAGCATACACCACAACCCAACCCAATAAAACTAAAACAAACCTAATAGACGTGTAATGGCTACTGGCGACAGTACATCAGCCTTGCCTGATGGCATCAAATGATTGCCTTGAAGCCCTGCATTTATTTGCAGAAAATATAAAGGGACGCCCGATAGTATAGCACATACGCCATCCACTACCTGCAGTGGAGGCATTGTATTTTGTGATACGCTATTTTTCATTTCAATATTTACAGTTGTATAATTAGCAGTGACAACAAAGCTACAACCTTGTTTTTTAGCATGAAAAAAAAGGGTCTCAACGGTCGTTTTTAAGGTATGAGCGGTTTATAGTTGTAGCATACACATAAAAAACATCACTATTCGTATGATTCATCCCGTTTTTTTACTCAATTTCACAATGAACAATGGCTCCTTTTGGGGCTATCAGGATGTTTTTTGGGTATGTCCGGTTGTTTTTTGAGTAAATTCGGTTTAGTCCGGAGTTAATTAGTCCGGAGCCCTAACAAGGCTCTAACTAGGTGCTAGGTGCTAGGTACACCCTGTTCCCTAAGCAACTACACTTTTGTATCACGTTGATTTTCAATAACTTACAAAAAGCGTAGTTAAAAGTCGGTAGCTCCCCACGCTGTGTTTAATGTTCCGTAAGGGTTGGCTTTGCATTCGCAATGCAAGTCGGAAGACTTAAAAGAACAGGGTAAAAAAAATACCCGCATTCAATAAACGCAGGCATTTTAGTTTGCTACATTGGTAATCGTTTAGTGTAGGGCTTTCTTATAAAAAATGAGCAACCTCTCTGAAGCTTGTAAAGTACGAAGTTTCGATCGGGCGTGAAGACCTACCCTCCGAGGACAAGCTCGGAGCGGGCGAGGCGGAAATATGGTTTTTAGGGGGTATATTCTCCTAAATAATCTTTTATAAGAAAACCCTGTCGTTTAGTGTGATTATTTTTTCTCAAATCTGAGAAAAAATATCCGCTCAGCATCAAATACCCGCACTAGGTAAACACCTCTTATCAAACGCCCCACTTTTACCCGTATGCCGCGCTGGTGTTGCCGCCAGACACCACTGTCTACAATTTGTCCGTGGATAGTACTCACCTCCCAGGCAGCCTGAGACTTAAGCTGTTGGTTTGGGTGGAGCTTGAGTTGTACTTCATCATTTGCCGGGTTCGGAAAAAGCAGTACTCCTGACCTTACCACCTGATGGTTTAGCCCGGTTACCCCCTGGTCGGCTTGTCCCTCGCCTTGGTGCAGCGTTTGTACAGTACTTACGGCTGCCTGGTGCACTTCTTTGGTCACGTAATCTTCTACAAATACTACTACCCGGTACGATTTCATTGGCAGGTCATTTACGTTCCACCGCAAATCAAGGTCATACGCATCGCCAGGCTTCCAGGAATGGTCATAATAAGTCCCCGCAGCATCGGGCAACATTTTACGCATCACATTGTGGTAAACATTGTCTTCAGACACCACCTCATCTTCTATCACTGCCACTTGAATGACTACTTTACGATCAAATTTTTCGAGCGCCGTTATTTTAGTTTTTATTCTCAGTGTTCCTGTGTCGGTAGTGGTGGGCGCTACCACAACCTTAAAAGGAGACACGCTCAGCACCCGTTGCTCATAAAACAAGCTTGAGACCTCATTATGAGGGTGGTGGTGGGTGTTCAAACCATCAATTACCGCCGTAGGAGCACTTTTTATTCCGTGGTAAAACGCTCTGCCACTGGCATCTTTGGTATTATATTCGTTGAGCTCGTCTACCCCAGGAAACCCCACATGGTGGTGTATGCTGATGATTTCAGCGTGGGTACTGTCATTGGCATAAGGAAAAAACTTTACCTCCTTGTCCAGCCCTACCGCATTGTCTGCTTTATTGTTGGTAAAGTATTCGAGCAATAGGGTGCGGTTGCGATTGCCTATACCGAAATTGTCAAAAGCAAAACCCTCATACCGAGCCGAGGGGTTGTCGTTGTTGCTTCCAAAGGCAATTCTAAACCTTACCCGCGACGTATTTTGTGCCAACATCTCCTGTCTTACATTGCTCAGGTTGTAGGCTGTAGTACGCCAGGTGCTATCGGTGCCTGTCCACCCTTGGTTGCCTTCGTTGGCATTGGTACCTTCTATGCTGCTGGCGCTACCCGGTGCCCCCAAAATTCCCCGGTCATTATACCAGCCTTCTATTGCGCGGGCTTTGTTGCCTACCCTTCGCCAGCTTTTGCCATCGTCTAAAGTATACAACAACACCACTCCATCGGCTCCACTGTCGGTATGCGACCAATAACGCAGCGATACCATCGGTTTGTCCAAGTCGCTCAGGTCAAAGCAAGGACTCTCTACATACGATTGTTCGTTGTTGTAATAATGGGGTGCGCTCCCATTATCAGTCATCCAAACCATTCCTTGGTTTCCTTTGATCACGTCTTCATGGGCATTGCTCAGGCGTTTCAGCCTCCAGCTGGTTTTGCCAACAAACGCTTGGTTTTGGGTCACTACTCCCCTGCTTACCCAGCTTTTTGCTCCATTTTCAAAGGTCTCCAGGTAATTTGCCCCCTTGGTTACTATTACTAAGTCAAAAATATCTACCCTTCTTTTGAGCTCATAGGTTACATTTTGTGCTTTGTTGACCATAGTAAGGGTAATCCAATACTCTCCAGCCGTGGGAAAAAAATAGTTGATGTGCTGACTGGTTCCGTTGAGGGTTTCGATGATATGACCATCTTTATCGGCAATTGTCCAGGTGACCTCCCCTAACTCGTTTTGCCCAGTCTTGGTTCTTATTACCGAATGGTTGGTAAGGGTAGAGCCCCCACCGACACAATGCCCTTCAAAATCAAAATCAAGCCTGAATTCATTCTGAAGAGAAGCCTGACATAATTCGGTGCTGGCAGTCAGCGAATAACTAATATTGTCTGATTTGCGATTGGGTATATGCTTTGCTTTTCGGGCACTGGTGGCCACTCCATCAATCATCCAGTCCCAGTTTTTAACCCGGCTGCCTTCAACCGCTACAAAATGCATGGCTTGCTCATGGTATACTTTGCTAATATATGCTTTGAACCCCGTAGGCTCTTCTGATACTTTTACCTTCTTGATCTTAGATTTGTTGGTACAACCAGCATTGTTGGTATGGGTAGCCCTCACCTCGTATATGGCAGCCGCTAACTTTGTAGGGTCGTTGCCTGGCATTTTTACCCAAGCATCGCCACTTTTATACTCAAGCTGGGTCAGTACCAACACTGAATCACCCGCTTGATTGCCCTGATCAAACACTTCAATGCTTCCCTTGCTTTCGTTGTGACAATATGCCCCTTGTAACCCTTCTATTGTCAATATGGGCAACCGCTCAAGAGAGACAGTGAGCACGTCGGAGATATACCTGCAAGGATATTTTTTATCATTTTCTCCAGCAATGTATTGATAAACATACACAACGTCGTATTGTCCCGCATTGGCATTTTGTTGAATGATTGATACACCTCCACCACTTGGTTGGTCAGCTGTACCCATAGGATTTTGTGGGTCAAAACCTGTGATTTTCACAAAGCCTTGTGAAGCAAAGTCATCAGCAGTATAGTGGGTGCCGCTTGCTCGCCTGATATAAAAATCGCCTTTATGTGTCACAATATTGGCAGGTTGCTCCAGGGCAAAGCTGTATTGCTTAGTATGACTGACACAAAAGCTTCTGTTTGTCTCATTTTCTGAGCCGTTTGTTAATTGAATGTCAAGGTTAGACACACGCGCAAGGACTCGTATATTTCTGCTTACAGATTGAGCGCAAGACTCATTTAAGGTATAAGTAATTGTAAAAACTCCCCCAACGGCCAATAAACTGTAGTCAAGGCTCACACTGGTTTCGCCTTTGTCAACCTCTATAAGCCCTCCTACTTGCTGGTGAGTGCTGCTATTGGTTACCTCAAACTTACCCCCTGAGGTAGGCGTATTGCCGGATAGTTTCAAAATTATTTTACTCGTTGTGTCAGCATTTGTGCTACAAAATGTGATTGGCTGGTTGCCTGTGGTGTCTGTTTTTGTAATGGTTGAACTATTTTTTATAGTAAAATCAACTGGTGAAGTACTAAACGTAAGCACTTTGCAATGAGAAGACTCATACGAACATTTGCCTATAGTATATGCATAATATACTTCTACTTCATTTTCACCATCGGCCGGAACAAACTCTTGGTTTATTACCTCATCCGCTCCCCCCTTGTTTACCTTATAAAACATAATTGTACCGTCTGCCTCTTTTTTTATTGCAGGAGTGAGTATCACAGGACTGCCGTTTTTGCAGTAGGTGTATTGTGCTTGTTTAAAATTAAGGTTCGCAGGCTTTTTACTCACAAATACTGCCTGACGGTAAAGATACGGCTTATCATTTATCTCTGTAATTAGTTCTATTGCTCCCTCGCCATTATCGCCTCCCTGCCAAATTATCTCAACCTTTTCATTACTCTGGACTGACAGCGTTTGCGTGAATGTACCATCACTCTTCTTTATCATTCCATGTTCAACTTCCCACTCAACAAGTATAGAAGGGGTGGGTGGCGCTTCCAACTCATAATGATGTGCAATATCAGCGCATATAATATTTGAATTTGATGAGCTTAACAGCTTAGTTCTTGCCACTTTCAGTTCTGCGCTCCGAGTTATTGTAAAACCAGCTAATTTCCCTGTTAATGTAACCGAAACTGTACCATCACCTACCCACTTGATATTAATATTATCCTTGTTTTGACTTACTTCTACACCATTATTCGACACCTTCCACTCAAATGTATAGTCAGATACATCAATAGGAATACCTGTTATGCTTTCTAGCTTTGCCACATACGAGACCGGATCGTCATCAAGTACCAGTGGATTACCCTCAATAGTTACTTCAAAAGCTTTAAAGAGTCCTGTCTGTTGTATGCCAGCGGGTTGGGCTAAGCCCTCATTGGCAATAGCTGTAATGAGTATTGTCCCTGAAGCTTCCGTATTTATGCCATTTTCAAACCCGTAGCCCTTGTTCTCTACTTCGCCAGCTCTTTTCATTTGTACCTTTAGCTCCCCCTTGTTTACCTCCTTGGTTGCCTTCAGGCGCAAGACACCACCACTTGTGAAGAAAGTATTGTCTTTGTTGGCGTCAAAGTTTATTGCTTGTCCTTTGGCATCCATTGGCGTCAACCCCTCAGGAATCGTCCATTGATAGGTACGCACATATTGCTCAGAGGCTCCCTTTATTTTATAAACAGCTTCTTCGCCTACCAACAGGTGTTTTTTTCCCAAAATAGTTAAAGGCTGGTGGGCATTCATACCCAAACGGAAACGCCCAGCAAATATAGGCGCTCCTTCGCTGGTGCCTACTTGACTACTGTATTTTGCCTGGGTAGCCACAGCACTGCCGTTGGTGAGTTGTTGGGCGACTGCCAGGGGTGTGCTGGTATTGCGGGAAGTATCTGGAGTAAAAAACAAGCTAACTTTTGTCGGTCTGGTACTACTTTCTTTTTGAGAAAAGCTTTCATTGGTGAGGTCTTTCATAGTGTTGCCACCCCACCAAGCCACAAACAACGCCACCACAGCAGTAGTTACTACCAGGCTTACTTTGACGAGGACACCAAAAACCAGGGCGCTTCTTGCGCTTCCTTTGGGGTACTTGATTTTGTATTGATTAAACATAAAGACTTGCAAAAATTATTTTTCAACCATTTTTAGTGTTAAAGAAACTTGCTGAATCACAAGCTTTTATAATTGTATAATACAACTATAATACTGCCCACAAACAAACGCAGTTTGTGTATTACCACCCAACTAAGCGCAATAAAAGAATGGCCATTTACTGATGCAAAATACTATCGTGATGCCTAAGGAATTGTTCAAAAATAAATTTACACTCTGAGAGGTGATTTTTCGCCTTGATACTTCGTTATTTTTAGCCTTTGGCAGAGCTCGGCACAGCGTAGCTGTAGCCATCGGTTATTGCCCGTAGCGCTGCTATGGGCGCAAAAAATAGCCTCGTCTCAAAACAAAACCTCTACCTCAAGAATAGCAATTTAATTTCTCACCATTCCTAAGGTTGCCAGGCTATAACCACGGAAGGCTGCATTTATTTACAAGAAATGCCAATAGTTACCCAAAGGCGCCTTACGCACATTATTTACTACCCTTTGTGCATTGTATTTTGAAAATTCATTATTCCCATTTCAATATTTATTAGTTGTATGATTAGCAGTAGTCGCAAAGCTACCACCTGATTTTATAACATAAAAAAAAAGGGGCTCAACGGTTGTTTTTGCAACACAAGCGGTTATTGATTGTATTTTACAAATCAATTATATAATTTATTTTATTTTTATTTTTTGTTACTGAGCATTTTTTTGACGCATTGAGGGCTACTTTTCCACTTTTTAGGCATCATTAGGTCGTTTTTAGGGTCTATCCGGTTGTTTTTGGGGTACAAGCGGCATTTGGCAGGTTTGCCTTTGGTTTAGGGTATACACCCATTGGGGCTGTACTAAGCGTAGAACGGTCACTAATAAGGCTTGGTAGCTGGCTGTTGCAATAAGGCAATCATAAAAAAACAGCCTCCATCAGAAGGTTTACATCAAGTGTTTGCTAACTGTACTTTACTTATTTTTCACATCACTAAACACAGGTAAAAACAGCCAATAATTGGCTACTCGCAAGGCCATATTCGCCCAACAAAGCCTGTAAACAGCAGCTAAAATGGTATAAACAATGATTTTGAAGAAAAAAGAATATTTCATCGAATTTTGTCAGTTTTTCATACATTCCACCTTTTTAGTGGGTAATAATGGGTAATTTTGGGTAAAAGATAGTCACAAACATAGTAGACGCGACTCGAAGAGGTACTTTTACTATACAACTAAATAAAATCAGCTTAGGAATGACCAATAGGTTGTTTTTTGATAAAACGTCAGGCATTTACACTCAGATACAACTATTCTGGTAATTTACCAAGATTTGAGCATTTACGCATCGTAGTCAATACCATAGCATTGCCCCTGGGTTTGTAAATCATATTGTCTCAGAGCAATATCACTGACTCTTCAACAAATACTTGCTTAGGCATTCCTTCTAATTAAAGATACTGGCTCTATAGCCTGGCAGACATTTGTCCTATCCTTTGACCAAACAACCAGCTTGAATGTCTGAACAAGAGTTGAGTGTTCTTTATAAAACAACATACAAATAACAACCATCCCTCATGAAAATTTTAATTACAGAAGATGACCCAATTTATGCCGATGCACTGGAAATTTTGCTTGAAAGCATAGGGCACCAAGTAGTGGGCATAGCCAATAATGCACCACAGGCACTAAGGCTTATCAAAGCCACCCAACCAGACTTGCTCTTGCTCAATATTGAGGTAAACGGAAAGGTGGATGGTATTTATATTGCCCAAGAGCTCAGGGAGTATGCCTCGCCCATTCCATTTATTTTTATTACTTCTTTGCAAGACCCTGATATATTTGAAAAGGCCAAGCGAACCAATCCTTTTGCTTACATTACCAAACCAGTAGACAAGTGTACCTTGTTGCGTACTGTTGAACTGGCGCTGTATAAATACACCCAACAAAACGATTTTGAAGAGATAGAGAATAGGGTGCAAGACGAAGAAAGTTTTTTTGTGAAAGTGGGACGACAATTGCGACGCATACATGTTTCCGATATTTGTTACCTAAAGGTAGACCGAAAGTACTCTACTATTGCCCTGGAGGACGAAAAATTCAAGACCAGGATGTCGTTGCAGGATTTGGCACGCAAGTTACCTGCTGATGCTTTTATAAAAGTGCATAAGTCGTATATGGTAAATCTACAAAAAATAGATGAGGTAGACCTGGATAAGGAGTCTATCAAAATGGGGCCTCACGTTATTCCTTTGAGCAGAAGGCATAAAAAAGAGTTGGTAGAGATGCTTACCTTATAATTCACAAACTCATCATCCACTGAAAGTAAACATACTATGAATTGTTACAGACTAAACGCACTATGATTTTCACACATATCTTTCACTTGCAGCAACTTATGCGTAGTACTTTGCGTTGCTTTGCTCGCGGGGAGGTGGTCAGCATTGCGGGTGAGTTTATGCTGTCCAGGCTTTTTTCCTTTGTTTTTTGGCCTCAAAAACCGCAGGGCGAAGCTCAAGCTCAACGTAAGTTAAATGAAGCCGCCAGAGGCAAATGTAGCAAATAAGCGATACGATTAACTAAAAAATAAAGTAAGTCGATTATAAGACACTACAGCTTTTAACTTCGTTGAGCTCAGCACAGTAAAACTGTAGCTTCGGTTTTTCAAAAGTACCGTCATCGCCTCAGCTCATGTCTCCACCATAGCCGTCAGGCTACTATTTTTTTACCCCTGAAACATCTTTTAGTATCCAAATTTTGGCGATTCGATCAGCGCGTGGGGGCACTCGCTGAGGCGGTGACAGTATTTTTAAGCGATTTTTTTACTATGCTCCTCATTGCATAAACGTATTTCGAGGTTTTGACTTTTATTCGTTTGTGGGGACACAAACGAAGTCGTTAGGAAGGAAGATCTACTTTTTTCAAACAAGTAACCAAGTGTTTCTCATTTTTTATAAGAAAGCTCTGCCAGAAAGAAAAGTCCCACACTAAATACACCACTACAACCGAATCTTGGGGATGTCTTCTTGCCTGAATGGTTCGTTGGATTTGGCGCCTTTGGGGATCAGAATGGTATAGGTGGCGCCTGTTTTTTTAATAGTCAGTGTTTTGCTGCGCAACCAAGGGTTGTGCACTTTGAGTATTTTATAGCTTATGCCTTGTTTAATGGCAAAATCAACCAAATCGGGGATGCTCTCGGTCACAGTTACTTTGCGGTAATCAATGGGTTGGTAGCGTTGCTGGGCGGGTATATGAAATCCGTAGCTTTGGGGATTTTCAAAAATGAGTTTGACGGCTACTGCCCTTATTACATACTTGGCAGTTTCGGCATTGAGGAACAGGTCATAGTATGAAGCTACTTTTTGGCGGTTTACATTGCTGCGAATGCCCCCCATGCCTCGATTATAAGAAGCTGCCACCAGCGCCCAGTTGCCAAAAATACCATGGGCGTCGTTCAGGTACCTACAGGCGGCTTCAGTGGCTTTGAGCCTATGGTAACGCTCGTCTACTTCTTTGTTTACCTCTAGTTTGTATTGTTTGCCAGTGGCGCGCATAAACTGCCAAAACCCGGTGGCACCCACCCGCGAAATAAGGTTGAGCAGGTTGCTTTCTACTACGGCAATGTACTTGAAGTCTTCGGGGATGTTGTTTTTTTTGAGGATGGGTACAATTTGTGGAAACCAACGCCCGGCACGTTTGTAGTTCATGATGGTGCGACTATGACGGTAAGCAGTTTGTACCAGCTCTTGTTCGAGGCGTTCGCGCACTTCAGGGTCTTGCAGCGGTACTTTTTCTCCGGCAAAACTGACCGATGAAGGAATGGGAACACTGGTATACTTGAAAGCTTGTGGAGCCGGAACACCAGTACTTGGGTGAGTAGGTTGGTTAGATGCTTGTGATTGAGAGGTTAAAATATACCCTGCCAGTCCTAGGTTGACCAGCAAGAGTATAACTAATAGTGTGTTTTTCAAAACGTTTAAAAGTTGGGTGACAAGTTATAGTTACTATAAAATTCGTCAATTGCCTGCACTGCCTCATCCACGTCATCTACCAAGGTAAAAAGATCCAGGTCTTCTATATTGATATTGTGCGCTTTTTGTGCCACAGTGCTTTTAAGCCAATCAACCAACCCTCCCCAGTAGCTGCTATCAAACAAGATGATAGGGAACTTACCAATTTTTTTGGTTTGGATAAGAGTTATTGCTTCAAAAAGCTCATCTAAAGTACCCATTCCTCCTGGCATTACCACAAAACCTTGGGCATATTTTACAAACATTACCTTGCGCACAAAAAAGTAGTCAAAGTTGATGACTTTATCAGTGTCAATATAAGCATTGTTGCCTTGCTCGAATGGCAAATTGATACAAAGCCCTACCGACTTACCTCCTTGTTCGTAAGCTCCTTTGTTTCCGGCTTCCATAATACCAGGACCACCACCAGTAATTACCCCATAACCGTGGCGTACCAGTTTGGCAGCAATTTTTTCAGCATTTTTATAGTGTGGATGATCGGGTTTGGTACGTGCCGAGCCAAAAATAGAGACACAGGGACCTATTTTGGCCATAGATTCGTAACCGTTTACAAACTCAGACATCACCTTAAATATACCCCAGGAGTCGGAGCTTCTTATTTGTGCCCACGGGCGCTGTGAGCGGTTAAAAGATTTGCGGATTTTACTTTCATCTTCATGATTTACCGATTGTGATTCGTTATCTGTTTGCATGTATATGTGTTTTTTTTATGAATAAAATGTGACTTGCCTGTTTGTACCCACCAAGCCAATATTTTTGTCTATATTTGGGTAGGTTTTCAGTGGGGTGAGGTCTGCTGTATTTGACCGTATCACTTTTAACGCTTAACTTCAATACAGGGCTGAAATTGACGCATTAAAATTTAAGCAAGCCTACAAAACTATTATTTTAGATTTTAAAAGCAAGAAATTTTTTGAGAAGATAAGAGTAAAAGCAGGGTTTGTGTTATATTATAACATGCTTATAGTGATTTAGTTACGTTTTTCCCAAGCTTATTCCCACACTCAGGTCACCTGCTATTTCTTGATTTTTCCTTTGTGCAAAACCATTGCTTAACGTTTATCCGTATTAAAATCAATGCATCAACTGTGATCCACTTATTCCCATGACTCCATCTCCCTCAATAGACATACAAGCCCAATTGCTTTGGAACGATTACCTGACAAACAACCAGCATACAAGAATGGGCAACGAAAATTTTTGGGCAAACTATGAAATGTTGACCCAACGCGCCCGCCAAAAAAGACAAAACTTCCCCTGGCCACACCCAGATACACCTGCCTACCCTTCTTTTGAACTTGTCAGGTTTGATATGACTGCCCAAAGCAAAAAAGTTCATCGAAGGTATTTATGGAAAGATTTTTTGTCAACAATAGGCTTTACCTCGTTTCTGGTAACAATGATGGTAGTTTTTGGGCATTGTGTCATTGACATTAGCGGAGAGGTACAACCCAACTTAGCTACAAGCGTAGTTGTTTGGTGTATTATTATCTTTTTGCTCAATATTGTATTTGGCTGGGAGTATCCACAGGCCTTTGCCAATGCTCGCC
Organism: Microscilla marina ATCC 23134; assembly: GCF_000169175.1. Lineage (NCBI taxonomy): Bacteria > Pseudomonadati > Bacteroidota > Cytophagia > Cytophagales > Microscillaceae > Microscilla > Microscilla marina. Next base: position 14,321 of record NZ_AAWS01000059.1, on the reverse strand, counting down.
TACGACTAAGGTTTGATAAGCACCAACTGGTGGTGGGAGGCAAGCGTTTGACTAAAAGAAAAATTGCTTTGTCCCAGATTCAACAAACAACGCTTAATCAATTGTATTTGGTGGTAGGCTATCAAACAAAAAAAGGGAGAAAACAGTTACACATTCCACGTACTATAGCACACTTTGACGTGCTTAAGGTATACTTAAACGCAATTGTAGAAAAAAATCAGTGAAATAATGACTCGTTTTTTTACCTCGCCACGAAAAACAGCCCGTGTATAAAAACAAAAACGACGGTAAACCAAATTGTCTACCGTCGTTTTTGTTTAATAGTTTACAGGATTACCAAAAATGAGTCTTTCTGATTTAACTGTCGGTTTCCGATTAATCTTATTTCATTATTTGATATTTTTGCACCCCTGTTTTTGTAGCTACATGTACAAAATACAAACCGTTTTGTAAGCCTTTTAAGCTTTTGGCAGGTGGAGCATTTTCAGCAATTTTAGTTGTTTTTAGTAAAGCGCCTGTTTTGCTGTAAACTTTTACATCTACAGTAGCAATGGTGGTAGTGGTGTTGCTGGTAGTTCTTGCAGTAGCTCTTTTCAAAACCGAAATTCTCATATATTTAACTGCCGTTTGGTTTTGATCATTGTAAGCAATCAGCTTTACCAAATGAAAACCAGGCGTATCGTATTTAACAATTGGGTGAGTGTCGGTGCTGGTAAAAATGTCGCCACCTTCAAACCTCCACTCGTAACGACTGGCATTTTGCGACTCGTTGTTGAACTTTAAGCTTTCGCCTTCCCAGATTTCGGTAGTGCTTACCTTAAAATTAGCCACTGGTAGTTTTGGGCGTGCCTTTACTGTAATAGTCATCCTGTTTGCTGTACTCTGTCCAAACTCGTTATAGGCAATCAGTCTAACATAGAAGGTACCTGGGCTATCGTATTTTACGGTGAGGTGTTCCTCCATACTGGTTCGGTCACTATACCCAGCCGTAAACCTCCACACATAAGACGTGGCATTTTGCGACTCGTTGTTGAACTTTAAGCTTTCGCCTTCCCAGATTTCGGTAGAGCTTACCTTAAAATCAGCTACAGGCAATTTTGGGCGTGCCTTCACTGTAACAGCCATCGTTTTTGCTGTACTTTGTCCAAGTTCGTTATAGGCAATCAGAATGACATGGAAAGAACCTGGGATATCGTATTTTACGGTGAGGTGTTCCTCCACACTGGTTTGGTCGCTATACCCACGCGAGAACTTCCACAAATAAGAAGTTGCATTTTGCGACTCGTTGTTGAACTTTAAACTTTCGCCTTCCCAGATTTCGGTAGAGCTTACCTTAAAATCAGCCACAGGTTGCCCCAATACAGGCACTTCCTCAATAGTTACATTATCAATAGAGATATCATTGTTCCATGAATTGCTTCTGGTACCTGAGAAACGAAGCAACATTTGAGCATAGCTATGACCTTTTAAGGAAACCGAAGCTGTTGTCCACCCATTTGGATTCCCTTCTTGATGGGTGTGTTCTTTACGCCAAACCTGAGTCCAAGTGGCTCCTCCATCTTTACTTACTTCTAATGTAAGGATGCTAGGGCTTGAAGAATCAGTGTAATAAAGATATATCCCCATGTGGTAATCGAATGTAATCGTAGGGTTTTTAAGTTTACGAGCATCCACTGGAGGACTTATCAAGGAACCTTTTTTGCCCTTGTTACCCATCAATGTGATATAGCTGTAACCCTTTGATGGTTTATGGGGTTTTGTGCTCCAGTATGGTTCTCCATGCCAACCCTCACGGCGGTACCAAGGATCACTTCCGTTTCGTTTCCAACTACCTGCATCTCCAGCTTCGAAACTTTCATTATAAGGGAAAGTAGTCACCACAGAAGGTACCTGAAAGTCGGTCATACTTGTGGCTGTTTGTCCATCTACAGTCACCGTTACTTTACCAGTAGTTGCTCCCTCTGGCACAAGTATACTAAAGTTGATGTAGGTATAATCTATATAAGGACCTTGTGCTGTACTGAAAGAAAAAGCTGCCCCGTTAAATTCTATTAAAGAGCTACCATTGCCAGTCAAACCTACACCGTTTATAGTAACCGGACTATGCAGGAAGCCTCCTGAAGGCGTAACACCTGTAATAGCAGGCGCGCCATCTTCGGTAATAGTGATGGCATCAATGGCAATATAATTTGCCCAAATATTGGTTGCACTTCCTACAAAACGTAATTGAGTGTTTGCCGATTTGTGGGCAGATAAATTAACCACAGCTTCCTTCCAAGAATTATCGTGCCCAGGCATAGGTGCAGTCCATCCACTTCCAGTAGTAGTGTTTCCGTCGGTAGACCACACCTTGGTCCAGCTAGTGCCATCGGTGCTTGCTTCTACCTCTAGAGTACCTATACTGGTAGCACCACCCAACAAGTGAAAAGCAAAAACAAGGCTTGGTTTATTTAAGCTGGTCAAGTCAAAAGTACGGCTTTGGAACGCGGCTTTTTTATTCAGGTTAGAAGAGCTACCCGCGTCAATATACATATAATATTGACCTTCGGTTGCTTTTGTTGCTGTGCCACTTTGGCTACGTGCCCAGTTAAAATCATTTCCACCTACATTCAGTGTCCAGTCGTTTGTACTTTCTTCGAAACTTTCGGTATAAGGATAGGTAGTAACAAGGGCGTTGGTTACTTGCTGTTGGGCAGTAGTTAGTTGAAGGCTACTGACAAAAATAGCAAATGTTAACAGGATTTTGTTCAATGTGATATTTTGCATTGTATTTAATTGATGGTTGTATGAACAATAGTCCATAGTATTTAGCCGATAGTCGATAGCTGATTCGAGTAAATATTTACCTTGTTAAATACTGTAAACCAGTATCTTATATTAAGATTGCTTACTCAATTTATTTTTAAAAGTGTGTCGGTTTTACGCCCAAACACCCAATTAAATAGTTTTTAAATTCGTAAATAACTGAGAACCAGCAAACAACTTTGACTAAAATCACTGCGGAGTATTGATGAATAATCGTAATTAAAAAAATTACATAAATAAATTGCACATTTTGATGTGTCAGACATCAAGTACGGCAAACGCAAACCACTTTTTTGCGTGCGGCAAAGGTAGAGAAACAAACAAGCACATAGGTTTATATTCACCCGCTGTATGTCAGTTATTGACTTAGTATTTTTTTAAAAAGATATTTTGCGGTTATTTTTTTGTCTGATTCAAAGAATAAATAGCTTTACTACTCTTTTACTTTGAAGATCAACAACTTTTGTTGCTATAATATTTTAGCTAAGTACAGTTGATAGTCATGAAGATAGACTAATTGTTCGGAATTAAATATGAGGTGAAAACCTAGTGCATTGGGTACTAAGTTACTCACATATTATTTGGCGACTTTTGCCCCCTGACTTCCTCGTAAAAAAGTTAGATAGCTATGGCTATCCGCCATTTTCACGACTCGTCAGAAAACAAAACCGAGCTTTTCGCGAGCTCAACGTAGTTAATTCATCCAAATTAATAGGCAACTTATTTAATCCCCAATGCACTAGATACTTTTATGACAGAAAAAAATAAAGTAGGACAAAACAGGCATGAGTATCCATTGATGGGAAATATCGAAGAGGAAAGAGGTGATCTGAAGGTGTATATAAAAAAAATAACTGATAAAAAAGTGACCCTAAAATGCTGCTTTATTATACTATTGACCTTATGCAGCCTGAGCAGTTGCCTCGACCCTATTACTCATCGAAACAATCCCGAACTCATTGAATGGAAAGGAATGAAAGAAGATAGTGCCCAAAGTGTTATTGCCCAAAAAGTGCCATTAAAAGCCACCCCTGCAATAGTCACCCAGTTTTGCAAAAAACAAGGCTTATCACCTTCTCCACTTACCCCGCATCCACCAGGTTTTTTTATTACCGCCTCCTCCCCTATTATCAGCGAGAAAGTGATGACTAAAGCCAAGTGGTTGTTTAAGTTTTATTTTGATCGGTCAAAGCGTCTTACCAAAACCACCCTCCACAAAAGCCTGATTCCGTTTTAGGGTGTTGTTCTGTTGATAACTGATGTTACGCAACTTCTTCTAAGGAATTGTTCAAAAATAAATTTACACTCTGAGAGGTGATTTTTCGCCTTGATACTTCGTTATTTTTAGCCGTTGGCAGAGCTCGGCACAGCCTAGCTGTAGCCATCGGTTATTGCCCGTAGCGCTGCTATGGGCGCAAAAAATAGCCTCGTCTCAAAACAAAACCTCTACCTCAAGAATGGTAATTTAATTGCTCACCATTCCTAAGTATGCTTATTTGTATTGTTTTAATTGCTAGATTGCGGCCATTGTTGAACAGTCCATAAATTTGTGCCTTAAATAATTTGAGTGCAGTAAAATTTATTGGTGTAATCAGCGCATTGCGCAACAATTGTAATCATAGTAACCATCTAACAACAGAAGTGAAGTCAAGCCTAAAAACTGCGTAACTTGGGTTGATAATACACTTTTATATCGGTTCCGAGCCTACACTTGCAAGTAATCATAAGCGTCAGCACTGTCGACCAATGGTGGCGTAACTTTGTTAAACTCACTACCAGTTCCTTAGCCATAATTTGATAGTATATGTCAGCACTATCGACCATCTACTGTGGTCTATGGACTAAAGCGCCCAATACTTATGGAACCGAACGCAGTGAGCTACGCCACCATTGGTCTGTAGACTATTTTAATGCTTGCCCAATAAATCTTTCAGAGCTTCGGTCAGCCCAGGGTGTTCAAACTCAAAACCAGCCCTTACTATTTTATCGCAAGATACTTTGTTGCCTTCCAATACAATAGAGGCCATTTCGCCCAGCATCATCTTGAGCATAAAGGCGGGTACATTGGGCAAAAACGCAGGACGATGCACCACCGAAGCCAACCGCTTGGTCATTTCGGCGTTGGTAACGGGCGCAGGGGCCACCCCATTATACGCACCCCGCATGGTCTCATCTGCCAGGGCTTTCATAAATATGCGGGCAATGTCATCTATATGTATCCACGACATGTACTGATCGCCGCTGCCCAATGGTGCCCCCAAACCCAAACGCACTGGCTGAAGCAACTTGGGCAAAGCGCCACTTTGGGGGCTGAGCACTACGCCTACCCTTATTTTTACGGTTCTAATGCCTTGTTCTTCTATTTCTTTGGTGGCATTTTCCCACTTACTGGTTACTTCTGCCAAAAAATCGTTGCCCGCCGGACTTTCTTCGTGCAGCAATTGGTCGCCAGTGTTGATACCATAATAGCCTATGGCCGAGGCATTGACCAATGCTTTGGGGGCAGTAGACATCTTACGGATGGTTTGAGCAATCAGCTCGGTAGATTGGGTACGGCTTTTCAATATTTCTTCTTTGCGGCTTTCTGTCCAACGCTTATCGGCTACTCCGGCTCCGGCCAAATGCACTACCACATCTACCCCTTCAAAAGCCGCTGCATCTATTTCCCCCTTCTGGGGATGCCATTCAAATACTTCTACATTTTTTATAGAACGTTTGCTTCGGCTCAAGTACCGAATACTGTAGCCTTTTTGGGCTAACAACAGTTCGGTCAGGCGTTGTCCTATCAATCCGGTTCCTCCAGTAATTAGTATCGTTTTAGTCATACATTACCAACAATTAAAATAAGCTTTTGTTTTGATTTCTTACATCGCCCCAAAGCGCCTGAATCCTCCCTTGAATCCTTTCTCAAAAGCGGTATTCAGACAGTTTTTGCCAATGATTTACCAAAAACCTTTAATATTCACAAAACAACCCAAATTATTTATACAAAGCCCCACAAACATAAACATTCCTTCACCTTTTAATAACCTCTAACTGCCTGATAATTTGTAACTTTCGACAAGTAAAAAAATGACATACTACAATGAACATTATTCCTAAAAAGTACATCAAAGCAGCCCTTATATTTTGCTGGGCAAGCACTTTGTTTTGTGTAAGCATAGCCTATGCACAGCGCCCTTTGGTGGTGGGCATAAGCACCGATGTAAGCAGCCTCAAAGAGAGACAAAAAGCGGGTGAAACCATTGCCGCTTATCTGGCAAAAAAACTCCAAAAAAAAATAGTGGTGTTGCTTCCGCAAAAAAATAATGAGCTGATTCAAATGCTCAAAGACAAAAAAGTAGACATTGCTTTTTTGAATACCTTTGGGTATATATTGGCGTCGGCCGAAGTAGCTATAGACCCTTTGGTGGTAGTGTCGGCAGATGCCCGCCAACCAGCTGCCTATAAAAGCTGCCTGATAAAGCACCCCGATACCAAAGTAAAAACCATACCCGATGTAGTGAAAAAGTCTAATGCAGCTCAATTGAGGTTTGCCTTTGTAAACCCCACCTCTACTTCAGGACATTTGGTGCCCCGCCTTTATTTCAACTCGCTGGGGCTCAACTATACCGAGTCGCATTTTAAAGAAATTATATTTGGTAACAACCACACCAACACCATCCGGCAGATAGCCAGCCACAAGGCAGACCTGGGCGCCTGCTCTTACGACGATTTACAAAAAATGATGGCTACCGGAAAGATCTCAAAAAAAGCCGTGGAGGTATTATGGGTGTCGTCACCCATAGTAAACGGCCCCATAGCAGTGCGTACCCAACTTGACAAGTCACTGAAGACAGCCATTGGCCAGGCGTTTCTGAAAATGCCCGACAACGCTCCTCAGCTACAGGCAGCTTTTAAAAAGCTATGGCATACCTCAGGCAAAAAAACTTATTTTGTAAAAGCCCAAAATACCTGGTACGACCCTATCCGAAAAATGGCCAGTTCGTTAGAAGAACTCGTGCTCATTTTAAACTATTACACCGATTAGTTTACTCATTATCGTTCAATACAATACTTCACTCACCATCTTATTTCTGAAATCGTACTGTTTGCTTGAGCAGTGCGATTTTTTTTCGAGTATAAGTACCAAGACAGAATTAAATATGTCTAAGTGATCTTTCATAAATAATTTGAGCCATTAAAGTGTATCTATTGCCCTCATTCTTCTCAAAAAAAAGCTTCATAGCTTTGGCTATGCACCGTTTTTTTTGAATCGTCTGAGAACAATATATTTTCTTGAATTGGCACAGCTTATTTTTTCCAGATCACTAATGAGTAACGCATACCAGGGAAATAAAACAAGCCCCAACCATTTTTACATGATTTGGGCTTTGGTTTTTTACTCAGCTTATATTTTGTTGCGCAAAGAAAACTTGTTCTGTAAGGATCGAAACTTCTATTTACTCAGCCTTTTAAGTCTCCTTCGGAAGGTTTAAAAGAGCTGGGTATCTATACATTACAAAAGAGTTACGACCTGTACCATATGCTATTTGAAGCCCAACAATCTCAGCAAAACTCGTTTTCTATTTGTCTCTGGCCCAAGTTTTTGTTTCGTTAGCAATAACATCTATATCCCCACCCAATAACTTTATTGGATTAGATAGAAGAGGACAATGCTTTATACTTATGAAACTGTTTTGAGTTTTCAATAAGCATTTTAATTTCTGAACTGTCTAAACTTGAAGAGTAACCTTGTTCATCAATAATCAAGAAATCATGTAACCTTAAAAACTCTAATATGAAATCTAATATATCCTTGTATAGCGTGGTAAAATCAATTCTAAAAGACACAGACTCTACCAGGCCATATTCACTGTAAACCTCAAAACAGTTTGAATCTTGCCTTCCAAAAAGTGTCAAATCTTTATGCCAGGGCTTTGCTTTTGGAAGAACTGTGCTAATCTCTCCAAATAAGTCACAATTGACCTTATCATTTAACCAATAAGTTTCATCATCCAAAAATCCATCTTTATCAAAACTGACTTTTACTTCAGAATTAATCAAATACTTTCTGGGAACCACTATAAAATTATATTGCCATATCGCCATTTTTCTCCTATTTCATTAATTTCCAATAACCTAAGTACCCATACTAATGCTAAATCAGAAGCATGTTTATACCCCGAATAAGGCAATGTCACCTTTTTATCAAACCTATCGTATCCGTTTCGTCATAAAAGACATAATGCAAATAGGCACTAGGCAAGCCACTGTTTTAGCTTATGGAGCAAACAAGCTTAAGCTGCTTGCTGTGTTTTGACTGGGTGTGCTACTAATGTGGGCAATAAAAAAATCCCGACTCAAGTGAATGAATCAGGCTATATATTTATTGTAATAAGTAGAAGCTTAAAAAGCTCTAAGATTCTATCGTTATCTTTATTTCGGTTCCATCTGGTAAATTAGATATTTGATATGCAATCTTGGAGTTATATTCTAAATTCTTGTCAAAACTTTTAACGTGTAAATTCTCAACCTCAAATTCCCCACCTATAATAAACGGTTGTTTGGGGCATAAACGCTCTCCATATTGCAAGGAATGACCTAAGCTTTGCCATTCCTGCATCAAACTTTGCCCTGTGTAATAATCTAAATCTTCAGAATTGTCAAATATTGCAGCAAGAAACCCTTCAAAGTTTGTTGCTATTTTCTCCTTTTCTGCACTTTCCAAGTTAAAAAGAATTACACCATCTTTTGAAAAACAAAATTGATTACCAAATAAGTCTTCTCCAAAAGAAAAAATACCCTGAGACAGGTCTTTATAACAACTTCTTAAGTGACTGTTGACATTCATTATGCTATGGAAAGGAAGATCAGCACAAACTCCATAAAAGTGCAAAGAACCATTAAAGAAATATCCTCCATTCATCTCATCTAAAAACTTTAAGTAATATTTATCATTGATGCTTTCTTGAACCTGTGATAACTCTAAACTATCTATAGTGGGAGGACTAAAGTTTTTTACTTTATTTTTTTTTAATTCATTTTTTACGTTCATCATCAATCATCCTTAACTTATCTTTGCCGGACACAAGCTTGAGAGCTTGCTTCAGCACCACTTTTGGCTACTTTACGCTTGGCCTGTATTAGATGAAGGTATTATTATAGGCTGATAATTCATTACTTTATTTGCTATTTCTTCTGGTGTAAGCCCTTCATGTTTTTTCATAAAAATAAAATCACTCCCTTCTGGATGAGGTACATTCTCATCGAATAAGTCAATCAGGGCATTCATTTCTTCTTCTGTCCCCTTACACGCAATAATTGTCTTCACTAAATCAATTAACTCTTCTTTGTTCATGGTTCATTATGATATTTTTTAGTTTACATGATTTGGGCTTTGATTTTTAACTAAGCTTATTTTTACTCAACCTTTCAAGTCTTCTGAAGAAGACTTGAAAGGGCTGGGGCTACTTTTTTTTTCTTAAAACAACGTCATCAATTTTGAGTTTACTATTACTCAATATCTCAACATTCAGACTTCTTCTATTCATAAACCCTGAACTTAATATTGTAGTTAAATCTCGCTCTTCATTGCACTTAAGGTATAAAATCTTATTATTGACTACTTCCCATTTTCCTTCGCAGGTTGGCGTTGCGCCAGGCATCTTCTGAGTCCAAATAAAAGAGCCATCTTGCTTAATTATCAAGTGATAGATAACCATTAAATATTTCTTGCTTTTTTTGGTTTGCCCGAAAAACTCCCCTGGCAAATCATCAAGTGTTGTTCTTGTTGCAACACAAGAGGAAATAAATATATAAATCAATAGAACTATTAAATTTTTCATCATTTCTTATAATATGTGCCTTTTAAAAAGAAAAGTATGTTGGTATTTGCAGGATATTTCATTAACATATCCTTGTACCTTGGTAAGGCTTTTATCAAGTCATCTCTTTTAGAATTTATGCTAAGACGAACTCCAGCAGTATTGGCGCTACCGCCTGGCTTATATGGCTGCTTATTATTTGATGTGGTAATCCCTTGAACCCAGCTTGCAGTTATCTTTTTAAAAGAATTCGCTGTATGTATAGAACTTAATTGTGATACGCTAGATGGACTGTATGCAAATTGTGCTTGATATGCATCAGCTTCATCAAATACATCATGCAACACCGGTTTCCCTGTTTTGGCAGAAAATCCAACTTCTCCTTTTTCAAAATGACCAGCATGTGTAACTTCGTGCACAAAATTAGACGTAACACCAAATTTAATAACAATATTTTTAGTATTCGGATCTAGTTTAGTTTCTCCTAATTCATCAGTGGTTTTCTCCAATGCATAAGTTTGTTTGCTGGACTCTAATCCATCCATTGTTGTCAAAGTTGAGCTAAGTCTTGATATACGTTCTTGTCGGTTGCCTATTTTTCTAGCTAACTTCTTTTTGCTCCATCCTTTTTTTTCAGCTTTTGCTTTCAAATTCTCAATTTTTTTCTGCAATTCACTTCTTCTAGAGGCAATCTTTTTTTTCTGCTTATCCCATTCTTTTTGGCTACCTTTTTCTATTTCTTTACCATTGGGGTCAATAAATTTTAACGGGTTGTTTACAACATACGCATAAGGGGATGTAGCATGATATTTTTCAGATAGCTCATCAACTCCATGCCATCTTCCAAGTTGTGCATCATAAAACCTAGCCCCATAGTCTATCCAATTCAACCCAAACTCTTCTTGCTTTTCTTTACCATTGTAGAGATACCTATGCTCAGGCTTCCCTACCTTCTCAATCCCTCGCAGGTTCATTCCAAACGGATAATAATGATTCTCCTGTACAATCAGTTGTGGGGTATGTTCCACCACCATATCATCAAAATACACAGGCTCATCTTCGGTTTCGTTGGTGATATAAATTTGCAGCACCCCATTAGCTGGCACCTCATAATCAAAATGCAGTCTTTCCCAGTGAGTCTTGGCCGCCATTGTCACAAACACCCGCCCACTTCGCAAGGCTTTAGTGCCCGTTTCGTCATACAGCACGTAGCGCAAATAGGCATTGGGCAAACCGCTGCTTTGACTACTTGGGTTGGGAGGAGTAAAACGTAGACCTATTTGTAAAGTTCGGATGTTTTCGACGTGGGTGGTTTCTCCCGATGATTGAGAAGACCTCGCCAGCGTTCCCAAAAACAAGCCAAACTCTCTGCCTTCACCTTCGTTGGAAGCCTCCTTGATGTAGGCGTACACTTCTGAAGATATTCGGTCGCCTTTACTTACCTTCAGGGTTTTCCAGGGGCCCAGCGATGCAGTGCTTCCCCCAAGCTTCGCCGCGTATCCGTTGCCCATTGGGTGGGGCACCCGCACCACTTCATCGTACTCAATCTCCCCTGGCGCGCATTTTAATGCGTGTCTTTTTTTCTACGAGCGTTTGTAACCCGGTTCCAAAATAAACAACCCTGCACTAACAATTTAGTACAGGGTTCAACTTTTTTTTACTTGATGACTATCTCAAAATCATCTGGCACAAAGCTACATACAATCATACAGCTTCCACAACTCATAAACCCCTATCTTTCAGGTTCATAAGAAATAAAAAAGCCCAAACCATTTTTACATGATTTGGGCTTTGGTTTTTTTTTTTTTGCTCAGCCTATATTTTGCTATGCAACTTCTACTAAATTTAACCACTCAGAAGGAGTACTTACAAACTCACTCTCGTTGCCAACTTTAGACAAAGCTTTATCAATGCTATAACTTTGTATTAAATCCTGAATTGCAACAACTATATTATTCAAAGTAATGCTTTCTATGATGACCATATCAGCAACCCAAAAGTAACACCCCTCAGCACTACCAATGCCAGCCTTACTCATCAATTTCTGAATGTTCTTCAACGTAAAGAAAGTAGCATAATAAACATCCTGATTATCCAAAATAATATAAACATCTACATTACTATCCTGAATCTCTTGAGCTTTATACCCTGTTGGGAAGCTTAGCCTTGTCAATGAGCGTTTACTTTTTTCCATACACTTCTTTTAGCTTTTTAATTACTTTCTGCTGGTTCTTTTTATCAGAGTAGCCTAATATTTCTATACCATTATCTGTATTCTTAAAATATATTCTTACCCCTTTCCTACCTCGTAATTCATGAATTCCATCTCCTATACTCTTTGTACCAATTCCAGGATTATCATTTCCTTTTTTAACTTGCTCTAGAAGACCATTTGCTTCATTTCGTAAAGCCTCATTACCAACAAATGTTTGTTCAGCAAGTTTAGCAATAGCAGGAACTTCCTTCGTTTTAAATGTGATTTCAACTCCTTTTGTACTACTACCTCTACTTTGTGATTCCTTCCCTTCCAACCACTGCAAATCATTCTTCTCTTGTCCACTTAATGATCCAGCAGGTCTTTCTCTCAGCTCTTTGAGGTATCTTTGCTCATCAGTATTCAAAGCGTTCTCCACTTTCGCCTTGGTGATGTTAAACAGCATCTCACCGACAACTCCTCCTCTACCTTCACCACCAGAACGAAATTTATGAGCATGCCTCGGATCATCAGTCAAAGAGCTACCCACACCAACTTTATGAGGTGTGGCAACTAAAACACCTGTACCAGCCGCTACGCCTAATATTGAAAGTGCTCTTCCTGCACCACTCTGTGTGACAGTTGCTTTTGCTGTTTCTCCAGCAGCTTTGGACATTCCTGCAACTACAGGTATATGCTTCGCTTTATTTCCAGCTTTTTCATTTCCTGCAACAGGTTGTCCTTCCAAGCCTTCAATTTCAATATTACTTGCTGGGTTATTGCTGGCGTGTTGGTAAGGAGTCAAATAAATATATTCCTCTGCAATTGGATCAACAGAAAAGAAACGGGCAACTTGTGAGTTGTAATTCTTACGGTATTTATAATCATACCATTGAAGATCAAAGTCACTTACAAGTTCAACACTGGTAAACTTCCACCTATGCTCCGGTTTTCCGTGTTTAGAAAGTCCTTCGAGCTCAAGTCCAAACGGATAATAATGATTCTCCTGTACAATCAATTGTGGGGTATGTTCCACCACCATATCATCAAAATACACAGGCTCATCTTCGGTTTCGTTGGCGATATAAATTTGCAGCACCCCATTGGCTGGCACCTCATAATCAAAATGCAGTCTTTCCCAGTGAGTCTTGGCCGCCGTTGTCACAAACACCCGACCGCTTTGCAAGGCTTTAGTGCCCGTTTCGTCATACAGCACGTAGCGCAAATAGGCATTGGGCAAACCGCTGCTTTGACTACTTGGGTTGGGAGGAGTAAAACTCAGACCTACCTGTAAAGTCCGGAGGTTTTCGGCGTGGGTGGTTTCTCCCGATGGTTGAGAAGGCTTCGTTAGCGTCCCCAAAAACAAGCCAAACTCTCCGCCTTCGCCTTCGTTGGAAGCCTCCTAGGCGTACACCTCTGAAGATACCTGGTCACCTTTACTTACCTTCAGGGTTTTCCAGGAGCCTAACGAGGAAGTGTTTCCCCCAAGCTTCGCCGCGTATCCGTTGCCCATTGGGTGGGGTACCCGCACCACCTCATCGTACTCAATTCCTGCTTGTTGATGGACACTAAAATATTCAAAATCAGCCCGGTAAATTTTCTTTTCTCCTTCTCTGAAAGCCACCCTCAAATTGCCCAAGTGATCCTTGTAATGATACTCATACACAAAGTGATTATCCCAAATCATCTGTATTGCAAAAGTATATACAATCATACACTTTCACAACTCATAAACTCCTACCTTTCAGGCTCATAAGAAAACCCAAACCATTTTTACATGATTTGGGCTTTAGTTTTTTACTCAGCTTATGTTTACTCAACCTTTCCAGTCTCATTTGGAAGACTTGAAATGGCTGGGATTTTAAACTAAGATAAAGTTAAATTTTTATCCAATTGGAAACCAACCTTAAGCTGTCGTAACCTTCAAGCATTTGCTTTTCTGTAGGCTTAAATAAATAATGTAATCTAACCTTCGTATCATTCTTATTTTTTCTTAGAAAATTTAAAATTAATGAGATATCCCTAATTCTTTTTTCTTGTTTGGGTAATATACTTACTTGTTCTAAGCAGTCTTGCTCACAATCATAGTGGCCTCCAAAATATATGGTTTCCTTCAAACAAGATATATCACCCAAGAAACATAATTCATTACTTTGGTTTTCTACTAGGATGGTGCTTTTATCCAAGATTTGAGTAATGCCAACGCTATTGTTGAACTTCCCCTTTGTATTTTTTCTAAGTAGCACCTCATGACTATCCATTATTTTGTTTTCTAAAGCTCTGTGATCCCAAATAAACCTTAAAGTATCTTTATCTAGTGACTTGAATGTAACCTTTGCTATTAAACGAACAAGAGTATCCTCCTTTTTTCCATCTTTTTCTAACCAAGAAACTCGCTTTATCTCTTGTATGTTGAATGATATTTTTGGATTACCTTGTCCTTGTACTACCATTGCTTTCAGACAAAAAAGCAATATAAATATCCCTAGCTTGTATATCATTTTACACCTTTTTTT
>NZ_AAWS01000058.1 GCF_000169175.1 Microscilla marina ATCC 23134 | reverse complement strand
AACATTGCTGACTATGGACTATCGACTAAATTACGAACCGACCAAAGGGAGCATGGGCGCGATGCGACTACGGTCTACCGACTCCCAACTCCGGACTAAATTACGAATTGTTCAATTACGAACCGACCAAAGGGAGCGTTGCTTTAGCTAATGGGCGCGATGCAACTACGGTCTACCGACTCCTAACTATTCAACATATTTGTCATATATGCAAAATTGATAAAAACAATATTACTGACCATTGACTTTTAACTACTATTTTTATAAGTTACTGAAAATCAACGTAATAGAAAAGTGTAGTTACCTGTGAACCGAATCTACAGCAATTTGCTGTGATGAGCTCAACGCAGTTAAACAGGGTGTAACTTGCGACTTGTCGCTTGAAGCTTGCCCCCTGTCGGGGCTATCGGCTACCGACTCTTCACTAAAGATTCAACCAATAGCTCAGTTTAATGACCAGCGCCCGATTTTTCACCTTAAAAGCCTCGGCAAAATAGTTGTCGGTATATACAATAAACAAGTCGGACATGGGGCGGAAACGCCACTGAAAGCGACTGTTGATATTGAAATTGTCGGCTTGAGTATTGTACTGCAAAAAAGTTGTCCAAAACATCGTGTTAGAAAAAGAAATTTCTATAGTAGGGCTCACCAGGGTAAGGTTTGCTGTGCCATAACTACCAGGCAATTCTATATAGTTTTGGCTTACATTTACCCTAAAATTGCCCCAAGGCTGCGCCCTGAAATTAATCCCCCCTCCATAAGACAAACGGGTGCCATTATAAAAAGTGCCATATTGCACAAAAGTGCCCACCGAAAATGGCTGACGGCTGTCTGAGTTATATTCTGCCCTGCCCCAGTTATAGGCATAAAATGTGGCGGGTAAATATTCATCTCCACCAATCAGGTCGAGGTCAAAAGGCAATTGCACTTCGCTGTAGCGGGCGCTTAGGCTTAAGTTGCTGCTATTGGTAAAGTTGAGGTCATAGTTAAACCCCATGCTGCGTTCTTGAAACTGCCCCGTTACGTCGTTATTGTATAACACATGCCAATGGTTAAAGCGGTGGTTGTTGATGACTCCTCCCTTAGAAAAAACAGTATAACTGCCCCACACTGCCCAGCGGGTAAACCCAATATTTACAGTTCGGTCGTTTACTACATCGTAGTTTTGCAAACGAGGCGTAAAACCCAACTCGGCAATGAAGTTTTCCTGAAATTGTTCATAAGACACCCCTGCGTTGAACTTGCGGTTACGGTATTCGGCAAAGCCTCCATACGTAAGGCTTCGATCCAGGTGGTCGGGCGTAAAAGACTTAAAGCCCCTTAAGTTTCCGCGCAGGTCACCGTTATTAGACAAATACCTGAACTCCATTCCGGCTACCCGGTTAAAATCATTGGCAAGCATATTGGTACCATCAAACGCCTGTCGGTTTACCAAGATGGCGTTGATGCTGGAACGCCCCCAAATCTGCTGTTGTACAGTGGCCACAAACTGGTTTTGTCCCAACGAGTCGGCTTCGTTGTTGCCTTGGGTCTGAACGTCTAAAATGCCCACCCGCATAGATTTGGTAATATTGCCCGATAAGCGTGCGCCTGCCAAAATGGGCACAGGTTCGCCATTTTTGAGCCCTACTTTGCGCGAAAAAAACGGTTGCGCCCGTCCTGAACCAAAGTTGGCAAATAAGTCTCGGTTTTCTAAAAAGAAATTGCGCCTTTCGGGAAAAAACAGCGAAAAACGGCTCAAATTGGTTACTTGTTGGTCTACGTCTACCTGCGAAAAGTCAGGGTTAATGGTGAGGTCCAGGTTGAGGTTAGACGTAATGGCTATTTTGGCGTCCAGCCCGGCATTGCCTCTTCTTTCCAGCCCACTGGTTTCCTCAAAGTTTTCTGACAGTCCTCCTATCATATAAGGAATCAACACTACATTGCCTTTGACCTTTTTTGGGGGTGAGTCCCAACGCAAAGCCCCCGTGTAGCCCAAGTCGGTACCATCGTAAGGAATAGGCACGTGCGCCCAGGTAGAGTAAGCGTTGCGCTGCATGTCGTTTCTTATAAAGTTGATCCCCCACTTGTCAATGGTTTCGCTGTAGCGCAATGACTTAAAAGGAATGGCCATTTCTACCACCCAGCGATCGTGGTGTAGTTTTACCCTAGAGTACCACTTGGCGTCCCATTCCATAGAGTTTTGCCCACCCACGGTCAATCCCTCCATTTGGGCACCTCCGGCGTTTACCCCAAACAAAAAACCGTTGCTGTGCTGGTTCATAGGGTCCATTAATATAGCAAAGCCATCGCTGTTCCAATGTCCTGCGTCTCGCCTAAGCGTCTGAATCACTGGTTTTTTGTCAATAAAGCATACTGCACTGATATACAAAAAATGATCGTCGTATAATAATCGTACTTCGGTTTGGGCTTCAGCCTGCCCTTTGTCGGTAGGCCACTTTCGGAGAAAATTGCGGGCAGCATGGGTAGATTTCCAGGCTTCTTCGTTGATGTTGCCGTCGATTTTTATCTTGGCAGCAGTTCTTACAATGTTTACCTTATAGGTTTGTTGGTTTCGGGTAGGGTTGGGTTTGGCATAAGAGGTGAGAGAACAGGCAAAAAGCCAACAGACCAGCAGGCAAAGCCTCTGATAGTTTGATAGTTGTTTTTTCATGGGTATTGGTTTATGGTACCTTTATCGGGCGGTTATTATGATGATAAATAACGGGATAGCTGTTTAGACAAGACGTTAATGAGTTGTTAATAACCTGATTGGCAGACAGACAACCAGTTGTGCCCGATGAAAAACCACTTGAACAATGACTGGATACTTTGGTAGGTAAAATAGCTACTTTGGAGGATGTAAAAGGGGCATTGGTCGAGGATTACGAATCATTCAATTACGAATGGGCGCAAGGCTTATTAATTACGAATTGGTCAATTACGAACCGACCGGAGGGAGCTCTGCTTTAGCTAATTACGAATGGGCGCAAAGCGCTACTGACTAAATGACGAATGGGTTTGAAGTGACTATGGTCTACCAACTAAATGACGAATTTTCACTACGACCGACTGGAGAGCTCTGCGAAGCTAATTACGAATGGTCGCAAAGCGAGGCTAAAAACTATGGTCTACCAACTAAATGACGAATTTTTCAATTACGAACCGACTGGAAGGAGCTCTGCGAAGCTAATTACGAATGGTCGCAAAGCGAGGCTAAAAACTATGGTCTACCGACTACCGACTCTGGACTAAATTACGAATGGTCGCAAAGCGAGGCTAAAAACTATGGTCTACCGACTACCGACTCTGGACTAAATTACGAATGGCTTCGCCCAATTCGTAATTCGTAATTCTCAAATTCGTAATTCCTAATGGGACACATAAAAAAACGACAAACCACCAAGTGTTTTATCACTTGTGACTTGTCGCTTGTTGCCGATCGCCTATCGCAGGTTTAAGCCTCTGCCAACATTTGTATATTGTTAGTGCGGCGGGGAGCTTTGTCAAGCAGTACATTGGCCAATGCCTCCGAAATTTGCCTGTCAAACAATTTGTCTAACCAGAAAAACTCACCTGCGGGGTTCACCTCCAGAAAAACATAACGCTCATCGTGGGTAACAATCACGTCGGCAGCCCCATAGTTGAGCCCTAGCTCATCCATGAGCTTGAGTAGCTTGGCTTCTACCTCGGGTGGCAAGTTGTAAGGTTTCCAGGCGTTTTCC
Source organism: Microscilla marina ATCC 23134 (assembly GCF_000169175.1). NCBI lineage: Bacteria > Pseudomonadati > Bacteroidota > Cytophagia > Cytophagales > Microscillaceae > Microscilla > Microscilla marina. Next base: position 53,508 of record NZ_AAWS01000058.1, on the reverse strand, counting down.
AACCCCACTCCGTCGCGTCTCCAGTCGGTTTTAGAAAGTTCAGACACACTGGAATCTACCGCTGCAGCAAACACCTGGTCGCCAACAATGGTAATACGAAGCTCGACCTTTTTGTCAACTTTTTCCTGAAAAGTCATTGGGCAAACATCCAACCCTTCCAGATCTTCGAGATGTTCCTCAGTAATTTCGTTGGTAAATACCACATTTTCGCGCCCTTCCTTGTCGTACACCGCAAACGAATGTTGCATTTTGGTAATCAAAGGAGCTTTTACACGGTGGTAAAACTCTTTGACCGCTTCGGCATCGTTGGTAAACAAAGTGCGGGGAATATCAAGCCCCAGTTCGGCGGCTATTTGTAGCTGTAGCTGTTTGTTTTCGGTATGTCTTACCTTGTGGTAAGGGTCCAGCGTAAATTTTTTCATACTGCCCAACATTCCGGCAAAAGTCTTTTTAGACTCTTCTACCGAAGCCATGTACAGCTGCTTGTTGATCTCTTGCGGAATCTCTTGTCCTATTCTAAGCCTGCGGTACCAAATCGCGTCAATGTCTTGGGCAAGGTCAAGGTCCATTTGTTCACCCTTGAGGCGCAAAGTTCTCTTGTTGCCCTCGTACCCAGCCGACATCATCAGTTGAGTAGGGTAAAGATCAGTGTCAAATCGGTAGGCTTTTCCTCCTTTAGCTTCTATAGCTTTGGTTACCAGTGCCACGCTCTCATTGTCGCCGCTCCAGCTAATAATTAATACATTCATGCGGTAGTAGTGTGTTGTTTAGTTTTTATCTGTTTATATAGTGTATGAGCAATTGCTTTAGAAATAGGCAAATCAAGGTCACGCTCCAGCATACCCCATTCGCCCAGTGGGTTTACCTCCAAAAATACATACTCATCATTGGGAGTATGAATAAGGTCTAAAGCCCCAAACGACAGGTGGAGTTCGTCCATAAAACTGACCAGTTTTGCCCGTACATCTGCTGGCAGGCTAAAGTGAGTCCACTCGGCTTCGTTAATTTCGCTACGGCGCCAATCGGTGCCTCCCTGGGCAGATTGGCTGGTATCAATGGCTCCGGTAAAAAACTCCCCTCCTACGTATACTACCCGTAACTCACAGGCTTTTTTGATTTCTTTCTGAAAAGTCATTGGACAATATTGCAGCGATTCAAACTCTTCTACATGCTCAGGGGTTACCTTGTAGGTGTTCATTTGCATAGCCGAACGCCCCATCCCATAATCAGTTTGGTCGTGCATTTTGGTAATAATGTCTTGCTTATTTTCATAAAAGCTCAACGCTTGTGCTGCCTCATTGGTAATCAGCGTGGCAGGCACCTGTAACCCGTGCTTTACGGCAAGTTTTAGTTGGTACAACTTATTAGACGCCCGCGAGATATGCTCTAATGGGTCTAACCACACCGCGTGGTCGAGCAACAAAAGCGAATTGCGTAAAACAGTTTGAGATTCGCCCAGGCAAATATTCCTAAAGTCACCTTGAATTTCTTTGTCCAGGCGAGGTTTCCATATTCGGCGCATCCACACCCCTTCTACCTCATCAGTGTCTATAGTGCCCTGGGGGGTTTCAATAAAAACCTTGGGAGTGCCTGCCTCTAGGTGAAAGTTCACTTTGATTTCTTCGGGATATAAATCAGTATTGATTCTGATGGGGTGGGTACCTATTGCTTCTAAAGCTTGCTGTACCCGGTCTATGGTAAAAAAATCACCACTGTGGGTCAATAACAATATCTTCATTCGGGGGGTTGCTTTATGAGAAAAACCGGATGGGTTAGGGAACAAAACAAATGTTGCACAAACTACTTGTCTAAAATATAAACAAGCAGTTTGTAAATAGCTAGACTTTTAGCTTTTAAGCCAACAGCTTAAAATCAAAAGCCTGTTATAATGAACAATGGCTGTGTCTACCATTCGTCACTGTCAGAAGGATACTTCATTGTAAAATCTTCGTCAGCGTCCGAAGGGTACTTCATAGTTTGTTCTATTTTGATCTTCTTCTTTTTGTCAGAAGCAGCAGCAGCACTTGCCCCTCCTTTGGTGTTGGTTAGTTTTTCGTCGGCAATTTGATTTTCTAAAAATTGAGCAAAAAATGGTTTTTTTACCTTTTTCATAAGATGAATAATGTTTTATAATAATTAAAAAATTAGGTACCTGATGTAGTAACTCGCCCAAAGCGAGCAGCTCCTACTCATTGCCACAAAGTTAAGCACTTTGTATAAAACAAATCGTCCTAATTTACCAACGGTAAGTTTTTAACCATCAACAGAGGAGATGAGTTTATAAAGGATTGGTTTTGCTATGAGCGTATGTTCAAGGGTGTATATTTTAAGCAACAAACATTCGCTTATGCTTTTGGGTTACCCCAAAAAACAGCTATTTTTTGCTCATTGTACCAACATCACACATACGCTCTTTTAGAGAGCACACAATTCAACAAAGCATTTTATTGAGTAATACACTATCGCTTGAGTGCTCTCTGATGATAGCTTACTCTCTAAAACTCATCATTGTCAGAAGGGTACTTCATAGTAACATACTCGTCACTGTCAGAAGGGTACTTTCTGGTCTGAATACAAGTTCCGCCTTTTGCGTTAGTCAAGCTTTCTTCTTTTACCTGGTTTTCTAAAAATTTGGCAAAAAATGGTTTTTTAACGTTCTTTTTCATGAGATTTATTATGTTGTAATTAGTTGAATAATAAGTACTTGTATGTGTGATATTAAAAGTCAAGGCATGCGCATGCTCGCTTTTTTATTATGTGTGCAATCTCTATGTTTTGAGATTATTCTCCAAAAATCTAAAGAATAATATTTGGTTTGCAGCTTTTTTTGATCTCAACTTATTTGAATAACAAGTAATTATATAATTTTTCAAAGAGTATCTCTTTAACTGTTACTCATTCAGCACTCCAGGAAAAGCTCTGACAAGAGTGCTTTTCCTGGAACGTTGTTCAAGGTGGTTTTTAAAAAACAGAGGACTTTTGCAAGTATTCAAAAAAAGCAAAACAATATTCTTTTCATGACCACAATGAATAATACAATCAACTGACTAATAACCATTTGACTTATTATGAACAACCATATAATTACTAACTGTCAGTTGGCTATACTAGAGAAAACCCGCCTATTAAAGTTAGTTTCCTGTGTAGGTTATTTTACCTTACTTGGGGTGCTGTAAATGGACTCTAAACTTGCTTTAAAAACATTTCTTTAAATTAAAAAATAGTACTAAATAAACATCAAAGCATCTAAAAAGCACTTTGTAGCAAGGTAGATATAAATTTGAAAAGAAAAGTAACTGCTGTAAAAGTCCTCAGGCAGTTTTTTTCATGAACAAACCCCTCCAAAGTAGCTCTACGCCACCCTGAAGGGGTTTATACACGTATCAATTGCCTCCATTTTTAATCACCTACTTTTGCCAGCCCCTCTCGAAACTTGCCAATACTGCCATATTTTGGAGCAACTACTATTTGGGTCTTTTTATTGATCAGTCCCCACCGCTTGCCTTTTTTTATTTGGGAAAGCCCTTCTCGAAACGGCTTGATCAAGTCTAGTTTAGTAGTCAGCATTGGCTTACCGTTGCGGTTATACACCATTACCTGTTTGTGTTGGTTGGCGTTGGTGGTAGTTACACAAAAGAACTCATCTTCTAAACTCTCCGAAAAGCCCCTGAACTTGTATTTGCCCCACGAAAACAACGCCTTGCCCTGCTCGTTTATTAAGGCAGTTTTACCTTCATTGTACAACACAAAAAAACCTTTTAAAAACCAATTGAGGTGTTGTAGTTTTGCTGTAAACAATAGCTGCCCCTGGGCATTGTACATACTTGTAGAGCCTTTGGTTTCTGCCTGCCAAAACACCTTCTCTTCGCTTTCATAAAAACGATATATACGCAAGTACTTTGTAGGAATCACCGTTTTGCCCTGCAAGTTCAACAACCCTTTTTTGTTGTTTTTTTCTATAGACAAAAGTAAGTTATTTCTTAATACTACCTTATCGGCTTGTATGGCAATGGGCAGCACTACTTTACCAGTAGAGTCAATCAAGCCCCACTTGCCTCCTTTTTTTACCACCGATAGTGAATAATTGAAGCGATTGGCTTTGTCATATATCAGAGGAATCACCACCTTGCCAGTAGTATCCATAAATCCGTATTTTTGATTTTTTTCTACCAATGCCAACCCTCTTTGAAAATACCCCAGGTAATCGTACTCCAGAGGAATGACCAATTGGCCTTTTGTGTTGATAAAGCCCCACTTGCCTTGTTTTTTTACCGACGCAAGCCCTTTATGAAAAACACTGACCTTATCATATACTATAGGCAGCATTACCTTTCCTGCTGTATCTACGATGCCCTTCTTGCCACCTTGTTTTACAATGAGCAAAGCCTTGCTGGCCAGCTGGATACTTTGGTACTTGAGCGGAAGCAACTGTTTGCCCTGCTGATTGACCAACTTCCACTGTTTGTCTTTTCTTACTATGATCAAATGCTTATTCAACACACTTACCCGGTCAGCCCCGATGGGTACCAATAACCCACCTTTTGTGGTAAACGCTCCCCACTTCACCCCTTGCTTTACCAAAATAAAATCGCTGTTGGCATAATAGTACAAGTATGTAAACTCTAGAGGAATAATTACTTTACTAGTACTATCTACCATTCCCCACTGACCGTTTTTCTTTACCTTGATATAGCCACGCTTGGCTGTACTCCTCACCTTGTCGAAAATGGGGTCGATCACCACTTTTCCCTGTTGGTTCACCAAGCCCCAGTAATCCCCCTTTTTTACCCTTGCTACTCCCTGGTAAAAGTCTGTGACCTTGTCAAACTCAATGGGTACGATCACTTTGCCATCTTGTCCAATGAGTCCCCACTTGTTGTTTATTTTTACCCGATAAAAACCCTCTTTGGCGTAGCTGTCTATATGGTCATATTTTGATTCAATCACAGTTTTACCTTCTTGATCAATAAACCCCCATTTGCCTTCCTCCTTTACCTTGGCACGCCCTCGCAAAAACCAGCCAACCTCTTCATACTGAAACTCAATCACTACTTTGCCTTTTTTATTAATAAACCCCCACTTGTCTTCTTTCTTTACTCTTGCCAATCCATTAGAAAAAGGGCGGGCATCTTCGTACCTAAACCTGATCACTACTTTGCCTTTTTTATTAATAAACCCCCACTTTTTTCTTTTTTGTACTGCTATGAGCCCCTCCGAACAATCGCGGGCATTGCTATATTTAAGAGAAATCACCACTTTGCCAGCGCGGTTGATAAACCCATACTTTTGGGAGGGCTGCTCTTTTTTGGGAACAGGTAGCTGTGCATGTGCCAATAGTTGCCCAAAGCAAAGCAGCAATAATAGATTAAGGTATTTCATAAAAGTGTTTCTTTTTTTATTTAGTGATCTGGAAAAAATAAGATGTGCCAATTTAAGAAAATATATTGTTCTCAGACGATTCAAAAAAAACGGTGCATAGCCAAAGCTATGAGGCTTTTTTTTTGAGAAGAATGAGGGCAATAGATACACTTTAATGGCTCAAATTATTTATGAAAGATCACTTAAAGTATAAAAACTGGTGTTTTTTACAGACATTGGATAATAGTGCACGCATGTCAAAAAGTGCCCGTTGCCAAATTAAATCATATTCACACAAAAATGCCAGTAAAAGAAAAAGCTACCTCGCAAAGAAAAAAACTCCACTGGAAAATTTACCACCGTTTGGTTGAGTTTGTCGCCCCTTATCGAGCCTATTTTTACCTGCTGCTTTTCCTGGCCATCATCACTGCTGTCTTTCGCCCTTCGCAGGCCATTTTAGTACAACTGGCTGTAGACAATTACATACTCAAAAATAACTACGCAGGTTTGGTGACCATATCGTGGTGGATGGTGGCTGTAGTGCTGGGGCAGGTATTGCTCACGTATGCTCATACCTATTTGGCTGCTTGGTTGGGGCAAACCGTAGTCAGAGACATTAGAATGCATGTATACCGACACCTACTAAGCCTGCGGCTGAGGTATTATGACCAAACCCCCATTGGCGAACTCATGACCCGCAATATTACCGATGTACAAACGCTATCGGGTATTCTTTCGGCGGGCATTGCGGCACTCATTGCCGACATTTTTTTTACCATTACTATTTTTACCATTATGCTTTACACTCATTGGCAACTTACCATGGTAAGCATCTCACTGTTGCCTTTGTTTATGTGGAGCTCGTTTGTGTTTAAAGAGAAAATGAAAGTAGTGGTGACTGAAGTACGAGACATTGTAGCCGAACTCAATGCTTTTGTTCAGGAACGAATAAGTGGCATGCGCATTATTCAACTGTTTGGCGCACAACAAAACGAACAGGCAAAGTTTCGGGAGGTAAGCCACCGTTTCAAAAAAATATACCTCAAATCAGTTTGGTACGAGTCGGTATACCTGCCCGTTACCGAAGCACTCACCGCAGGAGGTACTGGCTTGCTGGTATGGTATGGAGCACGTAGTGTATTAAAGAATGAAATATCGCTGGGAGTATTAATAGCTTTTATCATGTATATCCGCATGGTGTTTAGTCCGGTGCGTAACCTTGCCCAACGCCTCAATGTGTTACAAGCGGGTTTGGTAAGCCTGCACCATATTTTGGGAATGATAGATGTGCAAGAGCAAATTCCTGACAGGGGCACTTACACTCCCCCACAGGTACAAGGGCACATTAGGTTTGATAAGGTGTGGTTTGCCTATCACCAGGGAGAGCCTGTACTAAAAGACATATCGTTTGAAGTAAAAGCAGGTGAAACCCTCGCCCTGGTAGGTGTTACAGGAGCAGGCAAATCATCGGTGATTAATGCGTTGGGTAGGTTTTATGAAAAAAACCGGGGAACAATCACGCTTGACAACACCCCCATAGAGGCTTACAGCCTTGGCTTTTTGCGGTCACAAATAGGCATTGTGTTGCAAGATGTGTTTTTGTTTGCTCAATCGCTCAGAGACAATATTTTGTTGGGTGCTACCCACATCAGCGAACAAAAATTATGGGAAGCTATAGAGATGGTAGGCGCACAAACATTTATTTCCCGTTTTCCGGGAGGACTCAACTACAACGTGATGGAGCGTGGCGCTACGTTATCGGTAGGACAACGCCAAATGATTGCTTTTATAAGAGCCATGGTATACGACCCACAAATTATTGTATTGGATGAAGCAACCTCATCGGTAGATTCAGAAACTGAAAGGTTGATACAAAATGCCACCAAAAAACTGATGAAAGGACGTACTGCTATCATCATTGCTCATCGCCTGTCTACTATCCAAAAAGCAGACAAAATTATAGTATTGGACAAAGGCAGCATACAAGAACAAGGTACCCATGCCGAATTACTGGCATTGCAGGGGCACTATGCCCAACTGCATAAAATGCGACTACAAAGAAGGTGAATCAGGGTGTTTCGATGTTTACAGGAGGGGTAGCATGTATCAGAAAGGCTTCAATTTATATGTTTTATTTGAGTGTAGATGTTACAAGGTAATATTTTTTACAACTGTTGTCAGTAAATTATACTTTTTTTTGTTTCTTTTGCATAAAACAACCGGCTTCACTTACAAAATACTGTACTTATACCACAAGACATCATACTTATTTTGTATTTGGGTCAAACCTATTTATAAAAATAATATTATATACATTAATGAGAAATTTCTTTATTCCCGAAAATCAGGATACTCCACAAGTATCGTTTGACGTTGCGACTCAAGTTTTTGAAATCAAAGGAGAGTCTTTTGGTCTGTGCTCAATGGACTTCTATTTGCCTATTATCCAGTGGTTAGATGCCTACACCAAACAACACCAGGGCACTCTTACATTCAACTTTAAGCTATTGTACTACAATACAGGAAGCTCACAAAGGTTTTATGAGATGATGAAGCTACTGGAACGCTACCACCAGTCGGGGCGCGGGCAAGTAAAAATAAATTGGTATACCACCTCTGACGAAAGCAGTATCATAGAGGCAGGTGAAGACTTTCAGGCAAGTATCCAAATACCTTTCGAAATAGTATTGCAAGATGAGGTAACGGTCGCTTGATTTTTTATCTAGTCTTCTATTCATTTATAATAAATTAAAAGCCATTGGTTGATGAACCAATGGCTTTGCTTTTTTAGCTAGAGTACTCAATACCTGACAAAGTAAAGCTGTAGTTAGCCCAATGGCGTTATTCCCCTGATTTTACTCAAAAAACTTACGTAGCTATGAATATAGCCATCCTGTGGGATAAATTTTAAAGTGCGTCAAAGAACAAAATTCAGCTAAAATAACAGGGCATTCATCGAGAAGGTGAGGTACTCTTGATAAAAAAAAGCTCCTGCTTGGCTATTTTTTCATTACCCCCTCCTGTTGCTAAGAAGCCTACCCCATTGCCCCCGATCGTGTTTGTACCCAAGGCACATAAAAAAGGACAAAACAAAGAAAATGTAGTAAATCGTATAAAAAAGATGTTACAGTGTAATATTTCTTGCATTTGGTACTCGATAAATTATTATTTTTTTGATTTCCTTTGCAGAAAAAAAAACGTCTTGTTTCATCAACAAAGCACTGCCAGAAAAATAAGGTGCTGCTTGTTGTCAATGTATTTGCCTCGAAGTAAAAGGTAAATACATTTATTCTATAGACACATTATCAAAGTAAATAACATAAAGTGAGAAATTTTTTTATCGCCGAAAAGCATGACACCCCCCAGGTTTCTTTTGATGCCAACACCAAGGTTTTCGAAATTAGCGGAGAGTCATTTAGTGAATATTCAATGGATTTTTATTTACCCATTATTCAATGGATAGATGCCTACACCAAACAATACGAAGGTCCTATTACCTTTAATTTTAAGTTATTGTATTACAATACTGGCAGCTCGCAAAGGTTGCTAGAGATCATGCAAATGTTAGATCAATACCATAACTCTGGAAAAGGGCAAGTAAAAATAAACTGGTACAGTTTGCCCGAAGAATACCGTATGATAGAAGCAGGAGAAGACTATCAGGCTACGCTGAAAGTTCCTTTTGAAATCATAGAACAGGACTTCGAAGCAAGTACTTAGCAGTAGGGTTTAAGCGGCGGCATATTTAAATTGTGCCAAATAGCCAAGCCAATTACTTATCGTTTTTTGTAAGTAGTTGGCTTTTTTGTTTTTTCAGATAACCTGTACTCCTTTAGGCAACCAACAAATTAACCCTCAGGCAATAAAAAAATACTCCCACCCCTACCCAAGAATCAAATCTTTTTTATGAACTTGTTTAATTTTTGATTTCAGGCGAGGCGTGTAAGACGGAGTTTAGCAGCGCTAAATCAGGGCTAAATGAGTATTTACACAACGAAGCAGGTAATCAAAAAGCTAGTTTTGAATCATTTGGAGAAACCTTAAACAAGTTCTATATTCAATCTTCTGAAAACTATCAAACGACAAGCATACACGCATGAGTGATTTGGCAAAGCAACTGATTGACGAAAGTTTAGCAACTAAAAACCCTACCCTCGACCTGGGCAACTGTGGATTGGATGGCACCGAACCAGTGTTGAAACGCCTTGCTGAGTGTACTCATTTGGAGACGTTGATTTTGAGTAATGAGTGGGTGGATTTTGATGGTATCAATAATTTAAGTAGATCAAGTAATAATCAAGGGAAAACCAATGACTTAATACAACTCCCTCAAGCTTTACCCTCTAACTTACAAGCATTGGTTGCTGGAGGTTATGGTGACCTGTGGGGCATTGAAGATTTGCAGCCTTTGGTTGGTTTAACTCAATTGCAAACTTTAAACCTAAGCTCTAATCATATTAGTGATATTAAAGTATTGGCAAACTTTCCTACAATGGAAAAACTAAACCTTAGCCAAAACACCATTGCTGACCTCAGCCCTTTAGCAGGGCTAGAAAGCCTTAAAACATTAAACCTGAACTGGAATCAGACTTTAGATTTGGGTACTTTGCCAAGTCTACCCAATTTAACTACTTTATATCTCAATTCTTGTCAACTATCAGATATTCAAGCTTTAAAGCAGCATAAAAATTTGAGGAGCCTTTACTTACGCTCCAATCAATTAGCCGACCTTAGCCCTTTGACAAACCTAGAGACGCTGGCGTACTTACGCTTGGATGAGAATCATATAGAAGATTTTAGTCCCTTGGCAAGCCTTCAAACACTGGAGGCTTTATCTTTAAATAAAAACCGTATAAAAGACCTTGCACCCCTGGCAGGTTTAATCACATTAAGAAAACTTTACCTGAACGAAAATAAAATCATAAGCCTTAAGCCTTTGGCAAAGTTGCAAAAGTTGACAGTACTTACTTTAACAGATAATAAAATTCAAGACGTACAAGCCCTTCATTCTCTGCTTCAATTAGACACATTGGATTTGTCACAAAACCAAATAATGGATGTGAGTCCATTACAAAGCTTGGCTAGGCTCACTGGTTTAGGATTAGGGGTAAATCAAATTCAAGATATTTGCCCTTTGGCTGGCTTGATTGAGCTAAAAATACTGGTGTTGGCAAACAACCAAATCACCGAACTTCCAGTTCACTTTTTCGATAAATTACATCAGTTACTGGTACTTGAGCTTGAAAACAACCCCATTCAAAACGTCCCCCAAGAACTTTTTGAAACCTATAATATAGGTATCCAAAAACTCAAAGACTACCTACACTCTATTGCCCGCCAAGACGACCAAAGGGAGTTGAACGAAGCCAAGTTGATATTTGTGGGGGTAGGCGAAGTAGGCAAAACCGAACTTGCCGAGGCAATGAGTACTCCGGGCTATACGTTTGTGGGTGGGCGTGCTACTACCAAGGGTATTCAAATAAAGCAATGGAAACCAGAGGGCTGTACCCGGGAAGGCAAACCTATAGATTTTACGGCAAACATTTGGGACTTTGCCGGGCAAGAAATCAACTATGGTACTCACCAGTTCTTTTTGACCAAAAACTCGGTATATGTGTTTGTGTGGGAAACCCGCAAGGGCGAAGACAAATCGGAGTTTAATTATTGGCTCAACATTGTACGGTTGCTATCTGACAATGCCCCGGTGCTGGTGGTACAAAACAAGGTAGATGTGTACAAAGGACAGATCAACCAACAAAACTGGCAAAAGGCTTTTCCTAACATTGTCGATTTCCATGAAACGTCGTGTAAAACGGGCGAAGGCATGGATGCTTTGCGCGAAATGGCAACCAAAGAGCTGCTCAAGCTACCCAATACCCGCGAAATATGGAACAAAGACCGTTTTGCGGTGCGTCAAGCGCTGGAGACGATGACGGAGGATTATATTTCGCACCGACAATATTTGCGCATAAGCGAAAAACATGGGTTGAGCCGGGAGGCGGCGGGTTTTCTTGCTGAGCAATTGCACGATATTGGGGTCATTTTGCATTTTGGCGACGATCTTTCGCTCAAAAACACTGTGGTGCTCAAACCTGAGTGGGCAACCGAAGCCGCTTACCGCCTGCTAGACAGCCAGGTAGTAGCCGAGGGTAAGTTTCACGAGGCACAACTAGACGATATTTGGCAAGATGAACGCTTTGACGATAAACACGCGTTTCTATTACGGATTATGGAGCGTTTTGAACTTATTTTTAACCTCGACAATCAAGGCAACTATATAGTACCTGAGCTACTGCCCGCCCAGAAGCCACTCAACTTGCCCGATTATACCGTCTTGCAGGCAACTGCCCCCCGTTTACTGCGCTTTGAGTATCATTATAAGTTTATGCCCAAAGGCATTATGAGTCGGTTTATTTGCCGTATTCATCCCTACATTATCGAACACTTGTTTTGGCGCGATGGTGTGGTGCTACAGATAGAGCAAAGCAGTGCTATAGTCACCCTCAACGATGCCCTTGCCACCAAACAAATTGCCCTGGAGGTGTGGGGGGTAGATGCCGATAAATTGCTGTATACGATTCGCAGTCATTTCGAGCACATTCATAGCGAACTCAACCATCCACCACTCGACGAGAAGATTCCTTGTTATTGTGAGGAATGCCAACAACCTGACCAACCCGCGCATACTTTTAGAAAAAAATCGCTGGAAAAAAACCTCAAGGCGGGCATACCCAAACTGGTGTGCGACCACGACTCTGTAGTATCTATCAAACGCTTGCTGGAGGGCATTTTAGATGTCAACCGCCAGCACATCAAAGAGTTTCAACGATTGATTGACCAAGGTAACCTGGCGGGTTTCTTTGCCAAAATAGATGATTTGGGCATAGAAGATTATCAGGTAGCCGCTTTTCGCAAAAAGTTTATCAGCGACCACACGGAGCACAACTTCGACCAACAATTACAGGTCTGGGTCACCAACTTTTTTCGTACCCGATAGCTATGACAGTGATTAGTCGAGAGCTTCTACAGCCTAAAGCTATTAGCCCTTAGCTTTAGGCTGTCGCACCACCTCCTAGCGCAAGCCTCTAGGCTTGTGTCTGGCGTAGTAAGTTCAAGCATGCATGCTTGTTTTTTGCAAAAACATGGAAGCGAGACCCTTCCGCAATAATAGGCACAAGTTTATAAATCCCGATTTTTCTTCGAGGCGAAAGACGCTTGCACCATATAGGTTGGTAGCCAATGGTCAATAGGGTAATGTTATTTTTATTAATTTTGCATATATGATAAAGTTAGTGAATAGTCCGGAGTTGAGAGTCGGTAGTCGCTTTGCGCCCATTAGCTAAAGCAGCGCTCCCTACAGTCGGTTTACTCATTCGTAATTCGTAATTAAACAATTCGTAATTAACTTACGCAAAGCTCCGTTTGGAGAAAACTCCATTATATTGTATTATTAACGATAAGAACTCATCTGGAAAAGTTGTCAGGTATAATGTTTTATGTTTAAATCAAAGAAAGTATGTTTTACGCAAAACACCTATATCAATTCCTCTTGCTTTTATTGGTAGTCAGTGCCTGTGATACACGCTGTTTGAAACCGGCAGGAAAAACCATTACAACAACGCGCACGGTCGCCAATTTCGAACATATCAATATAGGTTTGCAATGCCATGTACACAGCATTTTGCAACAAGCCGACACACCTACGCCAAATAACAGCCAGGAATTGACCATTACCGCTAGTAAAAACATTATCCCCTATATACAAATTACCGATAAAGACAAGCTCTTAAACATCGGCACCGCCATTCCGCAATGTGATAGACTTACCAAAAGGAAGGCTTATCTGAAAATACCTTATTCGCAACTTCGAAGCATTAGTCACAGTGGTTATGACGTGCTTGAATCGAAGGATACTTTAAAATCGCAAAGGCTCGATATTAGTGCAAATTACCAAGGCGATTTGCGCCTATTAGTACATACTGACCAACTCCACGCAAAACTTACGCACATAGGGCATATCAACTTGGCAGGCATCACCCGTTATGCTTTTATTCATACAAGTAGTGATTGGTCGCCACCTGTTGGTTTCGGACACTTTAAGGGCAAACATTTACAAACCAAAACTTGTACGGTTTTGCATCAAGCAGAGGGCAATGTTGAGGTTTCGGTAAGCGATACCCTAAACGCTACAATCAATGGTGTGGGTAATATTATTTATTATGGAAGCCCAAAAGTTATCAATCAACAAGGTTCAGGAAGTGGCAAACTGATTAATGGAGAACTATGAAAAACAAGACACTGTATTTTATATGCCTGTTGTTCAGTCAGATGGCTAGCTTACAGGCACAAACAAACCGACAACTATTGAGTTTCGATACGTATTTGCACAAAGCCTCTGTCATTAGAGGCGGGCAACATTTGGGGCGAGGCAACCCTTATGCCTTTGAGTTTCGTGTGTTGCAACAAACCGACGGGCGCAAATGGTGGCACAAACCTTTCAATTATCCGCGTGTCGGGCTATCGTTCAATTACTTGGATTTCGACGACCCAATGCTTGGCAAAGCGTATAGTGTGCAACTAACCGCCGAAAAACGCCTCCTGACTTTTGGCAAAAACCGACGAAATCCGACATCTCCTCCCCGATTGACGCTTAACTTGATCGCCGGAATGGGGGCAGGTTATGTAACAAAACCTTTTGATAGGTTACATAACCCAAAAAATATTATGATAGGAAGCCATCTTAACACATCTTGGATCGGGCATTTATCATTGAGCTATGCCCTTACAAGGCAATTTCGTTTGCAAGCCCAAACAGGCATTATCCATTTTTCGAATGCTGCTTTTACTTTGCCCAACCAAGGGGTAAATCTTTCAAGTGTCAATATCGGGCTTAGTTATCAGCCGACCATCACCCTCAAACCCGATAGTGTAGCCTCCAGAGCTACTGCTCCTAAACGTTCAACTTACGGGCTACTGCGACTCTCGCTGGGTATCACAGAAAAATACCCTACTGGCGGAAAAAAATATGGCATTATGGCTTTGCACGCACACTTACTAAAAATGTGGGGGAAGGTGAGTTTTTGGCAGGTTGGTTTAGAAGGTTTCCACAATCCGCTATTGGTCGAACTTGCCCAAGCCGACGAACAACCCCACAATAAACGCTTTGCCCTTACTGCCGGAGTGGGTTGGATTGCCGGACGTTTGCTGGGCGACGTGGGCATTGGCTATTATTTTTACAAGCCACAACGCATGGACACTCGAATGTATGAACGTTATGGTATTCGATACTTTTTACACAAAAAAATGTTTATCGCTTTCCATGTAAAAAGTCAACGTGGAAGCGTTGATAATCTGGAGTTTGGCATTGGTGGAAGGTTTGGAAACTGAGAGAATAACATTCACCTTGTTAAATACTGTAAACCAGTATTTTATATTCAATTCATCTTAGTGTAACTGAGCTTTTGCAGTGGATATTTTTGGTTAAGTCAGAAAAAATACAGCGTTGTTTTATGAGTGCGTCAGCTGGACTCAGCCTTATTTTGTGGGCGTTAAGAAATTACCTTCGGTGAGCTCAGCACAGCGAAGCTGTAGCTATCGGTTTGAGGAATGGAGCCGTAAAAACAGATCACTGTTTGAGCCGCAGGCGAGTTTGAGCTGTTTAGCCGAAAAGGCAGAGCCCCGAATCAAGTTCGGGATTTTAAAACTTGGGCTTCGCCCTGCGGTTCGGCGGAATGAAACAAATTTTAGCAACCACAAAATACAGCTGCGGGGTTTAGCCGAAAAGGCAGAGCTCGCCCCCAAAAGGGCTTCGGTTTTGATTACTTTTTGACCTGGAGCAAATCCATGATCCCGAACTTGATTCGGGGAAGTAATGGCTCACAGATGCTCGAATCATTGCTTTTTATTAGCATATTTTGCTGAGTGGTATTTTTTCACAGAAAACAAATTTTTGACCTGCGAAAGGTCAGTTAGTATAAATAGTTTTTAAATTCATCAATAACTGATAAACAGCAAACAACTTTGACTAAAATCATTGCGGAGTATTGTATGATTGAAAGATCCTTTTAAAGCTTAGATTGACACTTATGTGCACTTGATTTGGGGCGCTGCCATCGGCTAATTTGAGACAAGCTTCTAAAACTTATAACCTACTCAAAATAAGCGTACTACAAATTTGTTAGCTACCTATATAATACCAAGTCTGATTGAAAACCCATACAAACTCACTTGTAGTGGTCTTAACACAGCCGACCAGGTTCTTCGCTATCGTTACACGCTCTCTTGGTCAGCTGCGCTTAAGACCAAGAGGAGGGGACAAGCTTGGTGAGGGCTTTTAGATGTAGACATACAATAGCCAACGATTTGGTATAACAGGGTGTACCTAGTGGAGGTTACGCTGACATCCCGCTTGCGGGGCAGGCTAAAACAGTCTTTCTCAAAAAACTGGGCTATCATAGCTACCTACGAATGCAGAAAAAAACGAGTTAATATAATCAATAGTCCATGGTATTTTTTAAAGCTTAGATTGATGCCTATGTGCACTTGATTTGGGGCGCTGCCATCGGCTAATTTGAGACAAGCTTCTAAAACTTATAACCTACTCAAAATAAGCGTACTACAAATTTGTTAGCTACCTATATCAATAGTCCATAGTATTTAGTCGGTAGTCCATAGCTGATTCGAGTAAATGTTCACCTTATTAAATACTGTAAACCGAACTTGTGAGCTCAACGAAGTTAATCAGTATTTTATATGAAGACTGTATACTCACTTTATTTTTAAAAGGGTTTCAGTTTTAGCCTACACCAACCAGTTAAATAGTTTTTAAATTCATCAATGACTGATTACCAGCAAACAACTTTCACCAAAAGTACTGCGGAGTATTGTATATAATACCAAGTCTGATTGAAAACCCATACAAACTCACTTGTAGTGGTCTTAAGGCTTTTGGCAAGACCAAGTTCTTCGCTATCGTTACCCGCTCTCTTGGTCAGCTGCGCTTAAAGAGGAGGGGACAAACTTGGTGAAGGCTTTTAGATGTAGACATACAATAGCGTACGGGTAATGGCAACGATTTGGTATAACAGGGTGTACCTAGTGGAGGCTACGCTGACATTCCGCTTACGGGGCACTGGTATCTAAGAACTTGCAGCTTGTCGCTCAAGGCTTGCCCCCTATGGGGGTTCTTAACTAAAAACCCTCCATAAAAAAAAGCTACTCTTGTTTCTTATTTCGCCACTTTCTCACCATTCCCATCACCAGCAAAGCCGGCAAACTAAAAAAGTCGACCTGAAGACCCAGGTTTCCGGCAATTGCCATTCCTATTTCGTTGCCTAGCGGGTTGTCGTTTACCACATAAGTCCAGGTAGAAGACGGCTTTTTGATATGCCACTCTTTTTCTTCCAACAAGTTTTTGCGGGCTTGTTCGGTAAGCGTATCCAAGGCGTGTTGCAATTGATCGAACGCCTGCCCCGCTTGTTGCCAAAACGAATGTAGGGGCATTTTGCCCGCCATTCTTGCCCAATAAATCCCCTCCTTGATTTGGGCAACATCGTTCAAATAATTAGACCATTGTCGGTCGTATTGGTTCAGCAAATACTCTTTCAACGCACCCGTAAAACTTGCCCCCTGTAACAGCAATTGGCGTTCTTGATGCAGTATTTGACGCTGTTTTTCTACAAAAGCCGAATATTCATACAGGGTTTTGCGCATATAATGCATTTGCCCCTCGATTACCCTTTGTGCCTGGGCAATACCTTTGACAATGCCTACTTGAGTGAGTGGAGCAGTTTGTTTGAGGTCACGGTATTTTTTAGGCAATAAGGTCCTCAAGTCATACTTTTGCATCAAATGATCTTCAAAACTTATCATAAAATGTGTGCTGCCTGGGTCGCCCTGACGCCCGGCGCGCCCTTTGAGTTGATCATCAATTCGCCGACTCTCGTGGCGGTTGGTACCTATCACGTGTAAGCCCCCTAAAGCACGCACTTGCCCTTGAGTCCCCTCATGTTTGCCCCCCAATACAATATCGGTGCCTCTGCCAGCCATATTAGTAGCTATAGTGATGGCACCCAGTGCTCCCGCATTGGCTACTACTTCAGCTTCGTGAGCATCTTGTTTGGCATTGAGCACCGTGCATCGAATACCTTCTTGTGCTAATAACCCCGCTATTTCTTCTGATTCGCTCACCGATAACGTCCCCACCAATACCGGACGTTGGGTTTGGTGCACTGTTTTTATTTCTGTCACCAAGGCATCAAGTTTAGCTGCTTTGTGGGCAAAAATTGAATCTGGATGATCGATTCTTTGTGAAGTAATATTAGGAGGAATCACTACGGTTTTTAAGCCATAAAAATCAGCAAATTCATCGGCAGAAAGTTGTGCTGTAGCCGTCATTCCGGCAAGGTGTGGGTATTGATGGATCAAATGTGGCAGGGTGATAGAGTTGAGCACTTGCCCCTCTATTTGTATAGGTACCCCCTCTTTGGCTTCTACTGCAGCCTGTAGTCCGTTTTGCCACTTACGATCTTCTACTATTCTCCCCGTAAACTCATCTATCAGCATTATTTGCTCCCCTTTCACTACATAGTCAAGGTCTTTGTGTAACAATGCTTTTGCCTGTAGAGCAAGGTTCAGGGCAGTCAATAAAGTTTTGTTTTGGGGGTCATACAAGTTGTTTACCTTGAAACGTTTTTCTGCTTTTTGGCTGCCCAAAGCCGACAAAAACACATTTCGTTCATATTCTCCTTTTTGATAGTCAACTTCAGGCTCTAGTTTTGCCACAAACCGCGCAATGGCAGACAAGTTATGGGGCTGTTGCCGGATATTACCCGCCAATACCAATGGGTTACGGGCTTCATCAATCAACAAAGCATCAGCCTCGTCGACAATGGCAAAATGAAAGGGGCGCAGTATAAGTTCATCGGGCGAATAAGCAATAAAAGAACGTAAATAATCAAAGCCTACCTCTTTTGCGGTGGCATAAGTCACGTCACAATTGTAGGCATTTTTCTTGTCCCTAGCCAACATATCTTGCTGGATATACCCTACCGAAAGCCCCAAAAATTCATACACAGGCGCCATCCACTCTGCATCGCGTTTTGCCAGGTAATCGTTGAAAGTAAGCACATGCACTCCTTTGCCGCTCAAAGCTTGCAAATAAGCAGGCAATACTGCCGCCAATGTTTTGCCTTCTCCGGTTTTCATTTCGGCAAGTTTGCCGTGGTACATCGCCAACCCTGCAAGTAACTGCACATCGTAAGGGCGCATACCTAACGTTCGGTGGCATACTTCACGACAAAGGGCAAAAGCTTCTGTCAAAATACTGTCTGGTGAAGCCTTGCCCGAAAGCTGTACCTTGAGCTGTAAGGCTTCGTGCTGCAATGCCTGGTCTGGCAGATGTTCAAACCTTGCCCCTAACCCATTGATTTCTTGCAAAATAGCCTCATAAGGTTTTAAGTCATACTCGATGGGTGAACCATTTGATTCGGCGATTTTTCTGGATATATTTTGATATACTTTCTGGAAGTTCATTGATATAATCGTCTGTATACCCCGCCATACAGTGCTTAGTAAGTATATTGTCAGGGTATAGATTTGATGCACCTGGTGCTTCAGGTCCTGGCACTCTAGCTTTTAAGTAGGTAAATGAACCCCGTTGAACTTGACCTAAAGGCCTGAAATTTTGATCAACTTTGTTCTTTAGTGATCTTCAAAAATGG
Organism: Microscilla marina ATCC 23134; assembly: GCF_000169175.1. Taxonomy (NCBI): domain Bacteria; kingdom Pseudomonadati; phylum Bacteroidota; class Cytophagia; order Cytophagales; family Microscillaceae; genus Microscilla; species Microscilla marina. The sequence goes on along the minus strand of NZ_AAWS01000058.1, from coordinate 34,429 downwards.
CGCATCAACTGCCAAGATTCATCACTATGGTATACTTAATTTAGAGGACTAAAGTACTAAGGACTTTTATAAAATTTAGATGCAAAAAAATAGAAATAAAAAAGAAGTAGCGCTACATATTATATTGGAGGTAAATCGAGCATGTCGATCTGTACAATAATAAGTGAGTCGCTTTGGGGAAGTTATATCAATAAAATATGGTGGGTGTCAGTTGAGGCATACGCAATGCTTTGGCACAACCTGACTTGAGGTAATAAAGGTTTAATTACTAAAAAAGCTTGGCTGTTTTGCCGTTCGGCTATGTAAATGGTACGCTGATAGTGTTGGTGTAATGCCTGAAAGCAAGGAATAGGCAAGGGCAAATCAACGAGGTGAAATACAAAACCAAAAACATTGTGGGTAGTTTTGACAGTTGGGCTACCGTTGTTTTTTAGTGTTTCTTTATAGTTGCTTTGAAACTGCCCTTTATATCCACTGGCGTACACATCTGCCTCTACTGCAAGGAGTAAGCCCAGCAGAAAGAAAACAGATTGAAATTTTTTAGTATGTTCGAAAAACTTTACCAATGGATATAACTTGTTTTTTGCAAAGTTAAGTATTTTATACCAAAGATGGGGCTTTGGTGCCAATAAAAAATCCCGCATTTGCTCAAAGCAAACTACGGGAAATAAGTTAGATTGAGAGAACAACTGCCCATTTCATTTTATAGCCCTGTTTTAAGTGACGTGTTCGTCATGTCCGTTTTTAGCATGTTTAGCCTTACCCGGCTTTTAATTTCTATCTAAAATCCAAATGCCTATTTTGAACAAGTCCCTAAACAATCAACTCCACCACCTTTATCAATTCTTGTAAAAGTGTACAATGGGCAAGCATCGCTGCATATTTCAATCACAAAGCCTTTTTACTGATTGTCTTTTTACTGGTTGTCTTTTTAGGGTTCAAAAAACTACCCCATCCATTCCCAGGCAGAACGATAAGCTCCAATGCTGTCGATATAGTCGAGAAAATGTTGGTAAAAAGCATTTTGCCCAAGGGTACCACTATCGCCAATTACTACCAGTTTTTTACGGGCACGGGTCAGCGCCACATTCATCCGTCGGGTATCCTCCAAAAATCCAATCTTGCCCTTGTCGTTGCTACGCACCATAGAGATATACACCACGTCGCGCTCTTGCCCCTGAAAACCATCAATAGAATTAATATCAGTCCAAGGTGCCACCTCGGTCAAGTCAGGATGTTCAGCAAAGAGTTCTTTCAAGTGTTTGACCTGTGCCTGATAGGGCGAAATAATGCCCGCCGAAAACCAACCTTCTTTGAGCATGTCAGGCTCGGCCAACTGTAATTGAGTAGCAAGCTGTATCCAGTGTTTGAGCAATATACCCGCTTCGTCGGGGTTGTACTTACTACCGGTTTCTGCCATCGTTTTTTCCTCAAACCCACAGCCCGCAGTATCAATAAACTCTACTGGTTGATTGATCATCTCCCCCTGCAAGTCAGCATGGGCAAATAAGCGATGATTCACCACCGTATCGGCAGCCAATAGTTCGCCTTGGTAAAATTCCTTGTTCGAGAACTGCATAATGTGCTCGTGCATACGGTATTGGGTTTTGAGCATCACATCTACCGCCTGTTTTTTTATCACTTGCTCAAACAAAGTCTCGGTAAGCCCTCCTTTGGCTGCATCAAATGATTTGATGGTAGGAGGTAACTGACAATGGTCTCCGGCAAATACTACTCGCTCTGACTTAAGCAATGGAATCCAACAAGCGGGCTCCAGCGCTTGCCCAGCTTCGTCTATAAATACCGTAGAAAAACGTCGGTAACGAATAAATTTATTGACGCTGCCCACCAAAGTAGCCGTAACCACTTGGGTATTGTTAAGTAAACTGTCTACAATGTATTTTTCCAGGGCGTAAGCTTCGTGCTTTAGTTTCGACGCCTCCGCAAACATCAACTTGCGCTGTTCGCGTTCTTCTTTGCCAAAGTTGCGTTTATACTTTGCCGCCATTTTTTTATACTCGTCGGCATCACGGCGTATTTTTTTCAACAACTTATAGTCGGGGTGTTGGGCTATTTGCGACTCCAGGCTAAAAGGGATCAAATCTTCATTGACCCTTGCCGGGTTGCCCACCCTTATCACACTTACCCCTTTGGCAAGCAAGCGTTTGGTGAGCAAATCTACCGCCGTGTTGCTGGGGGCAGTTACCAACACTTGTTTTTCTTGTTGCAAGGTCAGTTTTACGGCAGCCACCATAGTGGTAGTTTTGCCAGTGCCCGGAGGTCCGTGAATGATGGCTACGTCTTGCGCCCGCAAGATATTTTGTACGGCTTCGTTTTGTGACTCGTTCAGCGTAGCTACCTCATAGTAGTCGGGCAACTCGCTTTTGTCCAAAAAACGGGCTTTCTTTTTACCAATCAATACATCGCGTAACTCTATCACCCTGGGGTCTTCACTGCTTACCACCTTGCGCACTGCAGCATCCATTTCTTTGTAAGTAACAGCGTCAAACAAGAGGTCTATACCCAGGGTACCATACTCCACCCATTCGGGCAATTCGTCTACTGAAAAAGCCACCCGCATGGCATCCCTTTTCACGTAAGTGATCACCCCCGAAATGCTCGATTTTTTGCCTTGTTTGCTACTGTTGTTAAACAACGACACCATATCGCCCACCTGAAAGCTGTGGTTTTGCCTAAGTTCGGTTACCCGTTCAAAACTGATGTAATAATTTTCACCAGTGCCTATTTCGGTGCTTTTTACGGTTACTGGGTACCAACTCACTCCCTTTTTTTTGCGTTCGCTTAGCGGAGTCAACACCATTTGGTTTTGGTACTGTCGCTGGTCTTCTTCTTTTTCTATGTTGAGTAATTCTAATAATTTGTCGAAATGTTGCATTTATGAAGTTTTTTAGTGCGTAGGGCTTATTTTATGCCTTGTGTCGCCAGCAGCTATGAGTTTTATAGCACACTGATTTTTATCGGCTTATCCTATCCTGTACCGTATTTTGATCTATTTTTGTGTTTAATTAAAAAGCGTAAGTGGCAGTTTTGAGCACCTTGCTTTTCTTGTTTGCCAAAGTCCAAGCCAATATGGCGTGCTTGCCTTGTACTACTATTTGCGGAAAACCACTAGAACGTGCACTACTGGTTTGACTCACGATGTATATTTTGCCTGCTTTACCCTGGGCACTTACTTTGCGTAGTTTTATAAAGGTTTTTGTATCGTTAGTTTCCAACCAAACCACCAAAGCGTCGCCATTGGGCAAAGCCGCACAAGCCACCCTGCCTATGGTGCTGCCTTCGTTTACCTGAGTAGGCAAACTAAAAGACTCGCCGCCATTGTCAGAAAAAGCCACTTGTACTTTGGCCTTGTTGTTTGCCTTGGTATACCAGGCTACGGCTACTTGGTTGCCATTTGCCGAAACGCTGGGACCATTTACCGGACAACCATTAATTACCCAACCATCAGGATGAATAATATGAGGGGAAGTCCATTGACCATTTTTATAGGTTTGGCAGGCAATGTCGCGCACCTCACCTTTTGAGCGACCTCTATACACCACCACATAGCCTTGTCTGGTTGGTGCAACCGAGGTTTGGCAACAATCGCACACCCAATCGTTGAGCAAAGCAGGCGCATGCTTGTTACCCTCGCCATCGAAAAAGGCTGCCCTCAGGGTCATTGCTTTTTTATTTGCCCCATGTTCATGGCTGTGCCCGTGCGATTTGCCTGTTTTTTTGGCTGTTTCGCGTCCATCGAGCCACACTGCCAAAAACCGCCCGTTTGAAGCAGGGGCAAGACTCACAAAACCGTGTTCGGTATGGGTTCCGTCCTGATGTGCTACCCAAGGCTTTTGCCAAGTTTTGCCCTTGTCGTGAGAGATACGCAACATTACGTCATAGGCATAAGTAGAAGAAGCGCTTTTTTGCAGGTAATTCACCGCCAACGAGTGTTTGCCAAAGGTAGTGACTGCTGGAAAATCTGCCCAGTTGACAAACCATTGTTGGGTTTCGGTAGCGGCTTGCCTGGGCACACTCCACTTTTCACCCTTGAGGCTACTTACCCACAAGCTGTGTTTTTGGTTGACATTTTTGGTTTGCCAGCTCAAATATACTTTGCCTTTGGGCGAAAGATGCAGCTTGGGAGTAAAGCTATTGGTTAGGGCAGGGTTGGGCAATGGTTTTATTTGAGCAATGCTCAGCGAATATATACTCCCCCACAAAACAAGAGTAAGCAAAGCTTGGCGAGTTACAATAGAGGCATTCATTTTTTTGTTTTTTTATGTGACTTTTTGGGCTACTCCCCGACTATGGGGCGAAAATTAAATGGTTTTACTCAAAAATTTGATATATATGACGACTTTAGATAATAATTTAGCAAAAAACGGGTGCACTTGTGAAAATTGTACTTGTGTTAATTGTAAATGTAGCAACTGCAAAACGGCGGACTGTAGCTGCGAAAAATGTAACTGTACCAGCTGTGCGGATAGTTGCTGTGGGTAAGTTTTTTGATTGAAAACACCGCCTTTGGCTATGAACTGTTTATACTCGATTGGCAGCTTTTTTTTACTTTTGTCAAAATTTATATTCGTAAATTTGAAAAAAAAGTAGCAAAGACCAGTCATATTACATAGCCAAGGGCTTACTATTCTTTATAAACCACTAAAGAAAGACGATGGAAAAAACAGCAAAAATATGGAGCGATTTCTCCGATCGTTTGTTGCATTTTATCAGCAGCAAAATTCCCAATACGGAAGATGCCCATGATATAAGACAAGAAGTTTTTGTAAAAATACACACCCAACTCGATAAGTTAAAAAACGACGCAAAACTGGAAGCCTGGGTATACCAAATTTCGAGGCATGTCATTGCCGACTATTACCGTAGACACTATAAGGCTACCCAAGACACCAACCCAGCACTGGAAGTAATGGCTGATACTTCGGAACAAAACCTGGCTTATCAGCAATATGCCTATTGTTGTTTAGAGCCTTTTATTCGCGAACTGCCCGAAAAATACCAGCAAGTGATTTTGCTTACCCACCAGGGACACAAACAAGCTGAGATTGCCCATCAGCTCAACACCTCGTTGTCTAATGTAAAAATGCGTTTTCAAAGGGCTAAAGATATGCTCAAAAAAGATTTTATTAGTTGTTGCGGTTATCATTTAGACGCTCACGGTAAGCTCACCGGAGAGCAAGACTGCCAACGGGAATGTAAGCATTGATACACGTACTGAGAACTTGCCACATAAAATTGTTTTATTCTTTCTTTTCGCGAAATTCATGCCTCCACAACTCAAAATATCGAGCACCTGTTCATTTTATCACAAAAACAATGTAATAGCAAATAAGCGTTGTTTTAGGCAACACTTTAAATCTATATCTTATCGCGGCTTTATTACGTTATAGCCTCAAGCAATAAAAAAATGTAGAAAAATAAAGTGTTAGAATTGTAAAAAATATCAGAGTAAACATGCAAATTAAAAAACATTATCTTTTGTTACTGCTTGCTGTCTGGGTGAGTGCCCCAGTAGTGGCTCAAAAAACCGAACCTGTAAAAACCTATTATGACTCATTGCGCCAGCAACTCAAAGAAGAATATACCTTGGTAGCCCGTGCCGACACCAAACTGATAGAGGGCGCCTATAAAAGCTACCACCAAAATGGACAACTGGCTTCTACGGGCGACTTTGAGGAAGGAAAGAAAAACGGCAGGTTTACTGGATACTATGCCAGTGGAAAAAAACAAATAGAGATTGGCTACACCGAGGGAAGCAAAGAAGGTAAATTTACCATTTTCCACCCCAACGGCGAAATGTCGCAGCGAGGGGTATACAAAAACGACTCGCTCACGGGCACTGTAGAGGTGTATGACAATCAAGGAAGAATACTCAAGAAAAGCGACTTTGTACGCGACATAGTACACGGCAAAGTATTTCTTTATTTCTTGTCGGGCAAAATCAAGCAAGAAAGTGATTTTGTACAAGGCAGGGCACACGGCGTTACCAAAACATTTTACCCCAGTGAAAAACTGCGCAAAGAAGAAGCCTATAAAAAAGGCAAACCGGACGGTTTTTATAAAACCTATTTTGAAAATGGTCAAGTACAGGTGTCAGGATTCAATGTAAACGGTAAAAAAGAGGGAGCATACATTCAATACGCCGCCGATGGAAAAATATTAACCAAGGCATTTTATGTAAAGGACCGACTAGACAAAGAGTTTATTCGAAACTACCGGAACGGCCAACTTCAACAGCGCTCTTATTACAAGTTAGGGTTCAAAGAAGGGAAAGAAGTACTGTTTTATAAAGATGGTACCAAAAAACGGGAAAGCGAGTATAAACGCAAAGAGCTTGACCAAAAACATACCCAATATTACCCTAATGGCAAGGTAAAAGCCAAAATAGCCTACCAAAAAGGAAAAAAGTATGGTACCTGGAAGCATTACCACCCCAACGGCAACATCAAAACAGAAGAGCCTTATATAGAGGGTAAGATGAATGGCATTAAAAAAACATACAACCAAGACGGCAAACTAATACGTGCCGAAACCTATAAAGTCATGCGCATGTATGGTGCTGTGCGCAACAAAAACCGAAGTGTAAAACAAGGGTTGACTAAAATATATGCACCCAATGGACAAGTACTGGAAGAAATATATTATCGACGTGACAATAAGTACGGAAGGTACAAGTCGTATTACCCCACGGGCAAAGTAAAAGCACAAGGAGCTTATTTTTATAACAACAAAAATGGCGCTTGGTATTTATACAATGTGCACGGCAAACGGGTAAAGATGATTCAGTACAAAGCAGGAGAGGTTGTATCAGAAAAAGAACTTAAGTAGTAAGGCATTACATTTACCAAAAGCGGGTTTTTCAGGAAGCCCGCTTTTGCTGCTTTAGACTTTGCCAAAACATTGGTTTGCCTAAGGCAGGGGGTATGATATGAACAAAGGCTTATTTTTTAATATAAAATCGGTAAACTTACCATATAAATATCAAAATAATGTACGAGCTAAACATTGGGTTTATGTTTTTTTTCCTTATTATGGGCTAGTAACTCACTGAAAAGCAAATAAATAAAAGAAAACTAGTGGACTCAAATTTAAAAAATGACCCAAACTATGTGTAAATACAATCTTTAAATTAGTGAAAACTTTTTTTCTTGATATTTTCATTATATTTGCCTTTCAACGAAAAATAATATGTCCCTACTTTTAGGTACAATGCAAAACAATACTATCAAAGAAACTAATTTTCATTTCGAAGGGCAACAAAACTTTTACCGGGGAAAGGTAAGAGATGTGTATATGTTTGATAAACATCTGGCTGTCATAGCCTCTGACCGTATCTCGGCGTTTGATGTGATATTGCCCGAAGCCATCCCTTACAAAGGGCAGGTGCTTAATCAAATATCTTGGTTTTTTATGCAACAAACCCAGGATATTGTGCCCAACTGGATCATCGACTGTCCCGATCCTAACGTGGCGTATGGTTATAAATGTACTCCCTACCCAGTAGAGATGGTAGTAAGGGGCTACCTTGCCGGAAGCGCCTGGAGAGCTTACAAAAAAGGAGTGCGTGAAATGAATGGATACAAGTTGCCAGAAGGTCTCAAAGAAAATGACCCACTGCCCCAACCCATCATAACTCCCTCTACTAAAGCCGCACAAGGCGAACATGACGAAGACATTAGTTCTGAAGATATTGTAAAAAAAGGGTTGGTTGATAAAAAAACTCTTGATAAATTGGAAGCGTATACTTTAGCTTTGTTTCAACGAGGCAGCGAAATCGCTCAAAAACAAGGGCTTATTCTTGCCGATACCAAGTATGAGTTTGGGCACTTTGAGGGTAAAATCTATCTGATAGACGAAATCCATACCCCCGACTCATCCCGTTATTTCAACATAGAGGGTTATCAGGAGCGCCAACAGCAAAACCAACCACAACCACAGCGTTCAAAAGAAATGGTACGCAAATGGTTGATGGAAAACGGATTTAATGGTCAGGAAGGACAAAAAATACCCGAAATGACTCCCGAATGGATCGCCGCAGTATCTTCTGAGTACATTGCACTTTATGAGCAATTGACAAATAATAAATTTGAAAAATCTGAAGACACCGATCGTTATGCAAATTTGCAACAGCGTATCAGTGCCGTAATATAAACTTGTATTTAAACAAAATAAACCAATATATTGATGAAGTATTCTCTCGACAAACAACCTAAATACACACTAATTCAGTTGCAAAACGAAAAGATGGATGCTACTTTGTCACCTGAGCTTAAAAGTACTTTTGTAACCCTCAATGCAGAAGGTGCCAAGAATTTTGTGATTGATTTGAGCAAAGTGAAATACGTAGACTCTTCTGGATTGGGTGCATTATTGATTGCAAACCGACTTTGCATGGATGCAAAAGGAACAATGGTGTTAACTGGTATTACCGACCACGTAATGAAGCTTATAAAAATCTCTCAACTTGACAAAGTATTGAAGATTTTGCCTACCAACGAAGAAGCCATTCAATTTATACACATGAATGAAGTGGAAAACGACGTTGCCAAAGACGGTGGAGAAGGTTAATACAATCATTGTTGGTTTAAATATAAGGAGTCTGTTTGTGTTTTGTACCTTGGTATAATGCCCAAACAGACTCTTTAATTCTTTTTAAGAACCAAACAAGCATAACAACCCGAACCATTACGCGCAAACAACACCAGCCATCAAAAATTTTTCAGTCAAGCCCTTATACCTATAAGGTGCATACTATTTTTGTAATACCATCACATGTTTCAAGTAACCATATTAGGTAGTGGTGCTGCCCTTCCTGTTATTGCTCCCGATTTCCGGCGTTATCCAACTTCTCAAATCGTTTCTTTGCCTCATACCCACTTGCTGATAGACTGTGGCGAAGGAACCCAGATGAGATTGCAGGAGCTAAAAATCAGGATTAACCGAATCAAGCATATATTTATCAGTCACTTGCACGGCGACCATTACCTGGGGTTGATAGGTTTGTTATCGTCAATGCACCTCAACAAACGCAATCAAGACTTGTATTTATACGGTCCTCCGGGGCTTGCCGAAATCATTAGCGTACAACTTAAGTACAGTCAAACCCGGTTCAACTATAAAATTCATTTCAAAGAGTTGAAGGTAGGCGAGTCGGAAGAGATCATGAGCGATGGCATGTTTACCATTCGCACTATTCCTTTGAGCCACCGCATACCTTGCAATGGTTTTTTGATTCAGGAAAACCCTAAGAAAAGAAAAATTATCAAAGAAAAAATTCCAGAAGAAATATGGGATTGGCAGTATGCCAAGACCTTACAAAAAGGTGACGACATTCTGGACCCAGAAGGCAAGGTATTGATCAGCGCCAAAGACGTGACAGTACAACCCAAAAGCCGGGCGTATGCTTATTGCAGTGATACGGCTTACCACGAACCCATCATAGAGCACATCAAAGGGGTAGACATGTTGTATCATGAAGCTACTTTTACCAGCGAAGAAATTGACCGGGCAACAGATACGTTTCACTCTACGGCTCGTCAGGCAGCTACTATAGCCACCAAAGCCGAAGTAGGCAAATTATTGATTGGGCATTTTTCGTCGCGTTACCGCAATTATTTAGACCCTTTGATCAAAGAAGCCCGCGAAGTGTTTAGTGAGTCTTACCTTGCGGTAGAAGGCAGTACTTTTGTGCTTGAAAAAGAATTGATGCCCGTGGAGTAATGATTATGGGCATTGCCCCAAACAACGAGCCTCCTTTGCTGGATTTAACATCAGTAAAGGAGGCTCGTTGTAAATATAGCAAACCAAACAAATTATTTGTTTACCTTGGCTGTAGGATGAATAGGCGCTCTGGTATTGCCCGCCATGCCATTGATCACCGTGCCCAGGTAACGCTTACCGTTTTTATAAATCAACCCAAATATAATCCCTCCATATTCTTGCTTTACCTTCTTCCACGACCTGCCATTGAAACATACCAGGTAAGAATGAGTGCGGGGGGGCTGTTGTGTAGCATCGTTATAAAGGGTTTCAAAACCTCCACCTGCGTAAAGCTTGCCTCGATTGCTAAAAAACGTATAAATTACATTTTGGTGGTTTCGATTGATTGTTGGCTCGATGATTTTGTGCACCACGACCCATTTTTTTTGTGGGTGCCACTTTACAATTTTAGTCAGGGGTGCTACCGAACCGGTAGGGGTTGCCAGGGTAGTATCTACGGCGGCATATAGCACGCTTTGGTACACAGTGAGGGCATTGATGCTGCCATGCGTTTTTCTGAGCGCTTCCCAATCAGGTTTACCCTTGTATTTTTTATACTTTTTGAGTGCTCGTTCCCGCCTGAAAGCAGTTCCCCAAAACATCCGCTGAAACCCAAACATATCTGCCCTATCAAAATGGGCATTGTATATCCTGGTGGCTTGCAATGAGTCGACAAAACGGGGCTTGCGATCAACCCCCAGTCGGTGTATTTGCTCAAGCCTGACAGCTGGGGTATACCCCGGCTGTATCCAGGCAAGCTCCTCTATTGACAACCCGCTTTGGCTTTGCCAAGCATCAAAATCAGCTGACTTGATCTGACGGATATAAATAAAATTGCTGTTTTTTTGTACCGCTTTACAAAACTTACCTTTACCACTCTTGAGCATCAAATACCCCACCGCACAATAACGCCCCTCGTGGTCGATAAACACTGGGTTGCGGTAAGGCAGGTAATCATTGCGGGGGCAGTCGCGCCGTTGCCAATATTTGTCGAGTACTTTGAGGTGTTGGTGCCTTTGGCGTTGTTGGGCGGGGCTGAGGTGGGCAATGGGGCGTTGCCGAAATATTTGCCCAAGCGTACGAATGTGAAAGGAGAGTAAATCTTGTTCATGTTTGAGAGGCTTTGCCTGTACCAAGCCCATTTTTTGGGCTGTAGCCCGATGTTTGTGCCATTCCTGATTTACTTCACAGAGTTGCTCGTATAAGTTACGGGGGGTGGCTTGTGCCAATAATACCACGCTGACCAACATCAGAGCAGATAGTGTTATTCGTTTCATATTGTTTTTGATATAGTAGTGTTGAGTGTATTAACGCCTCTTGGAGCAATAGGTTAAGGGACAGCCTCCACCAGATAAGCAAAAAAGTTAGCAGCGATGGGCTATTCACTACCCCCATATACTTTGTCATACAGGATTACACATCACAAATAATTTTGAAAGCTTTTCAAACCCTTTTGCATACTTTATTAGTATAAACCTCTATATCCCCTAATAATCTTATATTGTATGTAAGTTTTAGCCCCAAAAAAAATGTTATGCACGCATAATACTTTTAGTATTTTGTGTATATTTGCTTAAAGTTTGACCGCTGGTCATATTTTAGAATTAATTCATCACGTGTATATAAGTTAAATAACCATAAAAAAATACTGTTACAAAAACACAGAAGTACTATGGCAAAAAAATATATAAGCATAGAAAATCTAAAATTCTTATTAAATGAAGTTTTTAATATAGAAGAAGTTTTAGAGTCTCCTTACTATGCTGAAACAGATACTGAAGCTGTAAACATGATCTTGGATGCAGCTGTTGACATTTCAGACCGTCACCTCTTTCCTTTCTACACAGAAATAGATCGCGCTGATCATACTTTTGAAGATGGCAAAGTAACCATCCACCCTGAAATAATAAAATATATAAAAGCAATGGGAGAAGCTGGCTTTATTGGAGGCAGTTTTTCTTTTGAGCATGGTGGGCAGCAACTTCCACAAATGGTAACAGCTGCTTCGGGTGCTATTATGAGTGCTGCCAACAATGGGGTAGTAATGTTTACTGGTTTGACAGCTGGTTCGGCTCACTTGATTGCCTCTTTTGGGTCAAAAGAATTGAAAGAAAAATATACTGGCAAAATGTTGAGCAGCGAATGGCAGGGAACGATGGCATTGACCGAGCCTCAGGCAGGTAGCTCATTGTCTGACATTGTAAGTTCGGCTACTCCTACCGATCAGGGACACTACAAACTCAAAGGACAAAAGATATTTATCTCTTCGGGTGACTATGAAGGTACAGAAAACGTGGTACACTTGATGTTGGCACGTATTGACGGGGCACCATTGGGTACTAAAGGTATTTCTTTGTTTGTGGTACCTAAGCTTCGCGAAGACGAGAATGGCAACTTGATAGACAACGACGTAACTACAGCCGGGGTTTACCATAAAATGGGACAAAAAAGTACGCCAGCTGTTCACTACATTGCCGGTGACAACGACAACTGTCACGGATGGTTGGTAGGCGAGCCTAACAAAGGCTTGAGCTACATGTTCCAAATGATGAACGAAGCCCGTTTGGGGGTTGGTTTGATGGGAGCAGCCATTGCTTCAGCCGCTTATTATGCTTCTTTGGAATATGCCAACGAGCGCCCACAAGGACGTAAAATCAGCGAGCAAAGCGCTAAAGATAAGCCTCAGACTTTTATCATCAACCACGCCGACGTAAAGCGTATGTTGTTGTTCCAGAAGTCGGTAGTAGAAGGCGGACTTTCGTTGATTTTTGAGTGTTCGCGTTATGCCGACCTTGAAATGACTACAGAAGACGAAACAGCCAGAAAACGTTACAAAGGTTTGCTTGACTTGCTTACTCCAGTGGCCAAAACATTCCCGGCGGAGTACGGCATCAAGTCGGTAAGCGAAGGTATGCAGTGTTTGGGTGGATTTGGTTACACAACCGACTTCCCGCTTGAGCAACACTACCGCGACATCCGTATTACTTCTATTTATGAAGGTACAACTGGCATTCAATCACTTGACTTATTAGCCCGTAAAATTATGGGTACTGGAGGCAAGTCATTGATGTTGTTGGCCGAAGAAGTAAAGAAAGTAACTGACGAAGCTAGCACTTACGATGATTTGAAAAAATACGTCACTGCTTTGCAGGAAAAACTTCAGGACTTGCAGAAAGTAACCCAACAGTTGGGCGGAATGGCCATGCAAGGCAAAATGGAGCTTGCTTTGGCTGACGCTACCCTTTATATGGAGTTTTTCAGCCTAATTGTAATTAGTTGGCAGTGGCTTAAACAAGCTACCGTGGCTAAAAAAGCAATGGTTACTGGAAATCCCGAAGGCGAAAAGCTTAAATTTTACGAAAGTAAAATACATACTATGCGTTATTTCTTCTCTTATGAGTTGCCAAAAACTTTGGGCTTAATGACTCGTTTGATGGACAAAGACGACACCTTGACTGTAGAAGTTGAGAAAGAATTGATTGTGTAAATATTTTAATCCATAATTAATATATCTGAAAAAGTAAAGCTCATTTAGGGCTTTACTTTTTTTATGGGGTATATTTAAAAAGTGACATTTTGTAACACCTGCCTGAGCATTGTATCTAATCAAAAAAACAATTGGTTATTCCTTAATATATTATACAATGAACAATCCATTATCAGACAAATACTCAGAAGAACAAAACCGGACTTTGGTAGAAAAATCGTTGAATGGTGACCGTAAAGCCATAGAAGAGCTTATTCACTTGCATCAACCATTTATATACAATGTTGCCTGGAAAATGGTGCATGACCCCAATGATGCACTGGACCTTACCCAGGAAACTTTGCTGAAGGTAATCACGAAGTTGTCACAATTTAATTTTAAAAGTGCTTTTCGTACTTGGTTGTACCGCATTGTGGTCAATGAATTTTTGCAAACCAAAAGAAGAAAAGGGGCGCAACGTTTTAGTTCGTTCGAAGACTATGGAGCAAAGTTGGACTCAATCCCCAACCCTGACCTAAACGAGGAAGAATACATTACTTTTCAAGAGCTTTCGCGTGAGATGCAGGTCAAGTGTATGTCAGGCATGCTGATGTGCCTCACCAGAGAGCAACGGCTCATCTATATTATTGGCGACACATTTGGAGCAAATCATCGGATAGGGGCAGAAATTTTTGACCTTACGCCCCCTAACTTTCGGGTAAAGCTGCACCGGGCACGCAAAGAGCTCTACAATTTTATGAATAATAAATGTGGTCTGGTCAATCAAGACAACCCATGTCGTTGCCCTAAAAAAACCAAGGCTTTAAAAAAAATGGGGTTACTGGATGAGAACAATTTACAGTTTAACATTTCTTATAAAAACAAAATAGCGTTGTATGTAGCACCTCGCTACGAAGAAACAGCCCAGCGTTTTGAAGAAAAATACACTGAGCTGTACCGTGAACACCCTACCAAAGAAGATTTTAGTGCCGAAACCATTGTGTCAGAAATATTGAACGACGATAATTTATTAAAGTATTTCAAGTAATCTTATCGCACTCAAATCCCTGACTATCAATCATCTAACAAATATTAATTTTCTTTTTACTTTATTTATTGGTGAGTTTTGTAACACCTGCCCAATTGTTACATCCAATGGTAGAACATCACTTATAAGTTCAATCATTTTAATACTCACTAAACTTTTTGCACCATGGAATTTTACAGAGAAACCGTTATCAATGCTTCTATCAGTGATGCCTGGGAAATATTAGGTAACCAATATACGACCGCTTACAAGTGGGCAAGTGGATTGAAATATTCAGAAGGACAAGGCAACCCGGTATTTGAGGGGGCTAGCTGTAGCAACCGAGCTTGTGATACGACTAGTTTGGGAGCAATTCAAGAGGAAATCAGGGTTTTTGATCCTCAAAATTATGTTTTAAGCTACGAAGTGATAGAAGGCTTTCCGTTTTTTGTGAAACTGGGGCAAAACACCTGGAAACTTACCAAAGAAGGGAATCAGACGAGGGTCTCTATGAAGCTGGAAATGCAAACCAAGGGTTGGGTAGGCAAACTCATGTCGCCTATGATGCGAATGCAAATGGGAGGGATTTTGACCAACGCTATTGAAGATTTTAGGCATTATGTAGAAACGGGCAAGCCCAGCCCCCGCAAAGCCAAAGAGATAGCCAAATATGCAAAAAAAGCGGCTTAGACTCTCCTGTTTTGAAAGGAGGTCGATTCGTTTTTTTAATGAGTCACTACAGGCTTAAAAAAGTAAAGCTCATTTAGGGCTTTACTTTTTTTTATGCTCCAAAAAACCGCATTTTTGTAGTTGACTTGTACCTTTTAGACCATACCCTTATGTGCGGAAGATTTGGAATGATCAACAATATAGATGATTTGGCGCAACAACTGCAGGTATTTCCTCCTGAACAAAGCAATTTTGCCCCTAATTATAATACATCGCCGGGCGACTACTCACCAGTAATTACCAATCAAAAACCTGATGTGTTACAGTTTTTTCAGTTTGGGCTTACCCCACATTGGGCAAAAAAACGCATGTATTTGTTTAATGCCCGCGCTGAGGGTGACCACAATAAAACCAACGACCCAGGCTATACCGGAGCATTAGGCATTGGCAACAAACCTGCCTTCAAAAAGGCCATTCGGTCGCAACGTTGTCTTATTCCTGCCAATTTTTTTGTAGAAGGACCTACCCAAGAAAAACTCAACAAACCCTATGTGGTATACCTGACTGACCGCAACAAGCAAGCATTTTGTTTTGCCGGAGTGTGGGACTCGTGGGTAGACCAAGACAAAAACTTACTCGTCAATTCTTTTGCTATCATTACTACCATACCCAATGCTTTGCTACAGCAAATTCCTCATCATCGCTCTCCGGTAATATTACCTAAAGCTGCTGAAAAACAGTGGTTGAGCAATGCTGCTCTTGATGAAATATTGCCCTTGCTTAAGCCCTACAACGCCCACCACATGCAGGCTTACCCGATAGATGCCGGAATCAAAAACCCTCAACTCAATGGAAGAGCTTTGGTAAAGAAAATCAATGATACGGTACTGAGAATTGACTAAGCAAAAAACAGCAACTCGTTCATGGCAACCAATACCATACGGGTGTGTTGATGCTGGTAACGCTTGCTTGCATGAAAATGTCCATAAAACCAATGGGTCAATGGGTTAGAAGATTGGCGGGCAAGCTGTTGATACATTTGAGCAAGTAGAGTACGTTCTTCGTGCAGGTCTTGGATCAGGTGAGGGTCTTGTGCAGCAAATGTATGTACCAAGTCGCTGAACTCAAAAGGTGGAGCAAAGTTGGGGGCACTATGGGTAACTACCACGTCGATACCGTGCAAGGCGGTAATGGCTGCCTCATTATACACAAACTTTTCGGCTTGCCAATAACCTTCGCCCTCGTTGTGTGTGTGGCGGTCTATCGAGAGCGCCCCTCCTACCAACAAAAATCGTTGTTGATTGAGCTCAAGCACACTATAGTCTGCCACAAATGTAATGTGAGACTGGTCTAAAGCACGTGGGACTGGTCCTTGAAAATAAGCTGGATTGTCGTGGTTACCCCTGATTACATACATAAAAGTATTGCGTTGTTTGAGCATTGCATTGAGTTCACCCACAGCTTTAAGCTCCTCTAAAAATGACGCATACCCTACGCCAAAGTCTCCTACCTGAATAATGACGGAGTCTTGAACGTTTTGTTGAACAATGCGTTGCTGTGCCAACTGAAAGTTACCATGTAGATCGCCTAAGAAGTAAATAGACATAAAAATTGAGGGTTTAACATTGCAAAAAAGGGTTTTCAACTGTCCCATAGGTATAGGTACATTCATTTTTAAGAAGGTCACTTAAAGAGACAAGAAATAAACAAGAATATGCCCAGGTGCTCTACCAGAAAAGTGTTGCAAGACAACTTATGGTAGTTTTCAAGAAAAAATACTGAAGGTTTTGACCCAAAAATTTAAAACTACGTAAAAAGTATATATTTTTGAATGAAAAGCCGGGTTCAAAAACAACTTCTCTGGCAACCAAACTGTTAAACAAGTGATCAGCCAGGGTAACCTCACTTAACATTTGGCTTGAACCTTGACGTTTTTAACTCTCTGACTTTAAACAAATATAACCTACTACATGAAACTCAAAATTCAATATAACTCTCCGGTAGTACTCACTTATACTTTAATTTGTGTGGCAGTCACATTTTTTGACTGGATGATATATGGCGACTTTGCCAAAAGCGCCAATTTTCCCAATACAGTTACGGGGCAATTCTTCACACTCTACCCTAACAAAATGAGTTTTGACAGTGTGCTCTCTTATTTCAGGGTTTTTTCGCACTCTATGGGGCACGGAGGCTGGAACCATTTGCTGGGCAACTTCTCATTTATTTTGTTGATAGGGCCTATTCTCGAAGAACGCTACAAATCGGGTCCTTTGCTCGTAATGATTCTGCTCACAGCCACCATTACCGGAATATTACAAACCATCTTTTTCCGTAGCGGACTGTTGGGCGCCAGTGGGGTAGTTTTTATGATGATTTTGCTGGTTTCTTTTACCAACTTTAAGTCAGGCAGCATCCCTTTGACATTTATCCTGATTGCTATCTTATACTTGGGCAAAGAGCTTTTCAATGCCGTGAACCCTTCGCCGGGTACTCAAAACATTTCACAGTTTGCCCATATCATTGGAGGTTTGTGTGGTGGTTTGTTTGGGTATGTGATTAATCAAAAAAACATGTTGAAAGACAAACCCGAAACCTGATGATAAACCTTCCTTAGGCTCAAAAAAAACGCGTGGGCTGTTTCTATCAAGGAAACATCCACGCGCTTCAAGTTCTTTTTTACCATAAAGGCGTACTACTCAGCTTGCGCCAATTGTTTTAGATCGCCGTAGTTGATCGCCCTGTGTGAAGTATGATAAATACATTTTCCATTCTCAATCACCAAAACTTGAGGCGATTGGTGCATCACTCCAAATGTTTGCGCTACTTGGTTAGATACTCCTCTATACCGAATCAAGTCAAGGTAATAGGGCGTCAAACCTTCCATTTCGTCGGTTACCCAGGCACTTTCTAAGTCATAGAGTACATTGGCACTGATGCCACAATGAGTACTGTGCTTGAAAATAAGTACCCTGCCCTGTCTCGATGCCTCTTTTATCTTTTCTATAGTCGCCTCATCGGTCAAAACTGACCAATTGACTCCAGTAGCTTTAGAAGTTTTTTTCTTGTCTTTTTTAAATAGATTGAACATTGTGTGTTTTTTGCGTTAATGCCTTTATACTGTAGTAACAATGGCGGAGGTAAGATGATTCCATTCGTTTGGGTGTTTTGGGTAAAAATAAGGGGTTGTGAAAAACACAAGCTCTTGGTATTGGTCTACCCACTTGTTCTGTTTACATTGGTCGTGCGTTGCTAAGCTCAATCACTTGGGGCTATTTTTGGGCTTGCCTTCATTAGGGCAACTGTAAAGCTACCCTCCCCCGTTTTCGGAAAAAGTACACACATGCACAATGTTTTATAACAATAAATTATGTTAAGTAATTATTTGCCTTAGAAACAAAAACACTACACAAACAGACAAGGTTAACCAAATACTACTTTAAACTTTACAAAAAATGAAAAAATTATACCCCTTCTTATTTTTCTTCTTGGGTTGGGCAACTCTGGGGCAAGCACAAAGCGACCAAATCAAAGCCAAAAAAGGCAACATCACTGTTCACCCGGTGTTACACGCGGCAATGGTGCTGCAATGGAACGGTAAAACCATTTATGTAGACCCCTACGGTGGGGCAGCACGCTACAAGGCTTACCCTGCCCCCAACCTGGTGTTGATTACTGACATTCATGGCGACCACCTGCACAAAAAAACGTTGGATGCACTCGACTTAAGCAAGGCTACCCTGGTGGTGCCTAAAGCGGTAAAGGCAAAAATGGGTGAGCTCAAAGCGCAACAAGTGGCTACCCTGGCAAATGGCAAAAAAATGAAGACAATGGGTATTAAAATTAAGGCAATACCGATGTATAACTTGCCTGAAACCGCCAAAACCCGCCACCCTAAAGGACGAGGCAATGGCTATGTACTTACCATGGGGGGCAAACGCCTGTACATTTCAGGTGATACCGAAGATATTAAAGAAATGCGGGCACTCAAAGGCATAGATGTGGCTTTTGTATGCATGAACCTCCCCTATACTATGACTGTAGACAGTGCCGCAAGCGCAGTGCTCGATTTTAAACCTGACATTGTATATCCTTTTCACTTTAGGGGCAAAGGAGGCTTTAGTGATGTCAACAAGTTCAAGCAAATAGTAAACAAAGGCAACCCCAACATAGAGGTGCGTCTACGAGACTGGTACAAAAAATAAAGTATTACGGGAGGTTCTTGATCTACATCAAGTGAGATATGAAGGGCTTCACTTACTTTTGTATCATTCAACAAACAAAACTTTATACTTATGAAAATAAACTGCGCACAATTGCTTGCCCAGGTAAAAAAAGACAGCCAGGAAATGATACAGGTTGCTCAAGACAGTTTTGGCACGCTCAACGAAGATACATTGTATTGGAAACCTGCCCCCAATAAATGGAGTGTAGGCGAGTGTCTTGAACATTTGAACATTACTTTTAGAAGTTATATGCCCAAAATCACTACGGGTATCGATAAAGGCATTGCCAAGAGCTGGGCACCCACCACCGATTTTCAACCGGGTTGGATAGGAAAAAAGTTTACCAACTCGTTTCGGCTAGACGAGTCGGGGCAACCCAAGCGCCGGGTAAAAACTTTTAAAAGCCTTGACTCAAGCAAACTCCCTGAACGCAACCCTAAAGTACGTGAGGAATTTATAATCCATGTAAAAAACTTCATTGAACAAACCGACCGGGCAGCTCAGGTTAATTTGCAAAAAGTAAGGGTAACCTCGGTTATTGGCGCGGTTTTACGGTTCAAGCTGGGCGATGCATTGCAGTTTATCACAGTACATAACCAACGCCACCTCATGCAAGCCCAAAAGGTATTGGAGGCAAGGGGGTAGTTGGAAGCCCCGACAGGGGCAAGTCCTTAGATGCCGATGCATATCGGTGCTTTAAGCAACAAGTCGCAAGTCCTTAGATGCTGTGAGGACTCCAGACTAATCACTTGTACCTTGCCGCTTAAAGCTTGAGGCTATAGACTAAACCCACTTACGCTTTCTCATATAAAAATACATACCCAAACCACAGCTCAACATCACCACAATGGCTACTGGATAAGCCCAAGGGTAGTTCAGTTCGGGCATGTGCTTAAAGTTCATCCCATAAAACCCCGCAATAAAACTCATGGGGATAAAAATGGTGGTAATCAAAGTCAGGGTTTTCATAATCTTGTTCATGTTTTGGCTCAACCCCGAAATATATAAATCCATAAAATGAGCCAGTATGTCTTTAAAGTTTTGGTAGGTATGCTCCATCTCCAGCACTTGTTCGTGCAAATGCCTGAAAAAAACCAGGTTCTTTTTATCAACCAACAACAAGTCATCTTGCTTGAGGCGGTTTGCCAAATCCTTTACCGGAAACAGTATTTTTCTGAATTTACTCAACTCTTTTTTAAAGAAAACAATTTCTTTGACCGATTCTTCGTCTACATCAAGAATAAGGCTCTCTTCCATCTCTTCCAGGTCTTCTCTAAACTCCTCCAGTACTTGTTCATTGTGGTTGAGCACGGCTTGCATCAACAAGTACAATAAATAGTCAGCGCCTTTTTTTCTTACCCTGCCCAAGCCTTGAACAATACGGTCGATGATAGGCTGAAAAACTGTAGATGGCTGTCGGTGAAAGCTGAGTAAATAGTTTTTGCCAAAAACCAGGCTAATGTTATGAGGTTGGAAACGCTTCAATTCAACATCGTAGGCAAACATAGGCAATATCACCAAGGTATAATTCTCAAAAAATTCCAGCTTAGGCATAATTTCTATATCGTGAATATCTTCGTGGGTAAGACTATGCAAACCAAAGTGCTCTGATACAGGACGAAGTTGTTCTATTGCGTCCAGTCCAACAATATCTACCCAGTTCACTTGACCTTCGATCAACTGAGAGGCTACCAGGCTTGCTTCTAAAGCTGGGGTATACTTTTGGTTTTGCTGATTGTAGCTAATAAGTTGTATATGTGGATCATTCATTGTTGCTTGTCTTTAAAGTTCATCAGAGGGCAAAATAACGTTGAGTTAATTGCAGGTATTCTTAATACTCACCGTACTAAGGAATGGTGTCAAAATAAAAGGCTCGAAAGGTAATTAATTTCGCGTTGGCTTTGTTTACCCAAGTCCGTAATTTATTCATTTTTCACGAAAAATCGTTTCCAAAAGGGGCTGGTACTATTACGGCTTATTTGTTAGCAAAATTCACCAATAATCGGTAGATTAGAATCACAACCAAACCTAGGTGAATTAGTTTATGAAACATATAGGCAAAATATTGAGTGCGGCAATCATTGTGGGCGTTGTAGCACTGGTTATTTACAGCTTGCTGCATTGGCTGTCTACTCCTCCGGGCAGCTTTATTGACTGGGCTATAGGCATTGGGGCGGCTATGTGGTTGGTAGTGATTGTAACTGTACCCTGGAACCTGCACTTTGAGGCAAAAACAGTGCTTCAGGAAGCACGCCGATCTAAAGAGCGTAACATTGAAGTAGACGATCAAGAGCTAAGCTATGCGCGCAAAGTAGAGCGCCGTTCGCTATGGCTTGCCATTGGCTTGCACCTGGTGTCGGCTATAGCCTTGTATGCTTTGTCCTATTTTAAAATAAGTATTGTAGGATATTTTGGCGCTGGAGCTACTTTACTTTTCACCTTGCTACGCCCCGCCATTCGAGCATATGAATACATCTCTGAACGGCTGTCGAGCTTGCGGCACGAGGTATCTTATCCACGCGAAGACGTGTATACCCTTCGAAACGATGTAGACGTACTCAAAGTAAACTTTCAGCAATTTAAGGAGGACAACGAGCAGTATCAAAAAAGCCAAAACCAGCAATTAACCCAAATTTCTGCGCTTTTGGAAGCACTGGAACAAGCGCTAAAAGTGCTCAATACCGACAACGAACAGGCGCACAAGCGTTTGTCTGAAGAAACGCGCCACGCTGTAGCTCAGCTCAACGAGGATGGTAAGTTTATAGACAATATTGTAGAGATTATACGATTTATCAAGAAAGTTTAAAACCAGTCATATTCGATATTGCCCTACAATACAGACTCGTAAAGCCAAAGCGTAGTTTGAGGCAGTAAAACCGACTCTTGGCGAACTTGCCCAAAAATCAGATGAGCAAACTACTTACCTTTGCAAGGTAACATTTATCTATACACTCACACCTTTAACAAATATTATGAAAAAATTTATCTGTATCCTCGCGTGTGTTGCCCTTTGCTTTTGTGGTACTCAGTCTTACGCTCAAATGACCAAAGCTGATACTCAAACTATTCTAAGTAAAGTAAACTTGTCGGGCATCAAGCACCTCACCATTATGAAAGCATACGGCAATGCCAAAGCTTCTCAAAACTTCTTTTCTATCAAGCCAAGCAGTGCCAAGTTTACCTATTTATCATCATCGCTACAAATTACAGGCAACGATTCCCGTGGCAATGGTACCGAGTATACGCTCACCATTCCTTATGCCAATATCAGGTGTATCTTGTATAACAAAACCTGGATTTTACAAATTCACATGAAACAGTAGCCTATAAAAATAAAGGGGAATTCTACAGTTGTAGTACTCCCCTTGCTTGGTTTTGTATTAGTCCTATTTTTGCACGGTAACTACCGTAAAATCACGTTCATTCAGTCCTTCTATTTTGCTATTTATCTGCTCATATTGATCTACCACATTCACCACACGAAACCTTTCTTTTTCAAGTAACTCTGTCACTGTATCAGTATCGTACAATGCAAACTCATACTTGGTAAAAGGCAGACTTTCCATAGAGCTTTTTTGCGCAAATGCAATGCTCAAGCTTCCCTGAGGCTTTAACACCCGATAAAGCTCTCGCACCAATTGGGCAGGCTGCTGCCAAAAATAAATGGTATTTACCGTAATAATTTTATCGAAAGTAGCCACATCATACGGAATGTTCGTTCCATCGTACAACGAAAACTTAGCCTTTTGAACCTCTACAAACTCCTTATTGAGCTTTTGTGCCTGCTCATACATCGTCTCTGACACGTCTAACCCATGATAAGTTACTCCTTGTGCCTTAGCTAATATTTGCTCCAAATGAGCCGCATTGCCATGCCCTAATTCTAACACTACCTGATTGGAGAGTATTTGAGCAGCTTCTAACGCCTTCTGTGTCATGCTAATATTGGTTTGGTGCATTTTATTGCCCACTTCAATTCCACTGGTTCCGCTTGGGCAACTCAACTGGTTGGCTAAGCTTGCTAAATCTTTTTGGGTAAATTCTTTCATCATCCCTTTATTTTTGTTGGTCATGGTAATTTTATTACCCTTGCAACCCTGCTTGTTAGGTTTTAGTTCCAGGTGTTTTAACAAAATTTTAGTGATACTATGTTTTCGTTCTCATACATGCCAATATCTCTACAGCGCCCAAGAAGTTGCAACAATTGTTGCCAAAGCTTCAAATATTTCAATTAATTTAAGGCTCAGATTTGTTATAATATGATGGATATGCAGGAAAATGAGCAGAAACTCGTAAAACTATTGCAAGATGATGACAAGCAAAATGTGGCGCTTGCTTTTCAGATATGTGTGGGGCTTAAAGGACAATATAGCCAACAAGTACAACAAGCCTTGCACCAACACCCAATGTTGTGCATCAGACATGGCATAGAGCAAGCCCATACTCAAAGTATTACTCGCCTAAGTGTATACCCCAACAATGTGGCATACTATGTCAAAGACAGTCGCCTCAAGGTCATTGACTACCAACCAGTAGCAAGCTATCCTCATCAAGAGGGGCTTCCGCCCGAAATATGGCAAATGACTCAATTAACCGCGCTTGACCTCAGTCACAACGACTTACAGGTATTGCCCGAAGAAATACTACAGCTCAAAAACTTACGTTTGCTCTGTCTCAGGAGCAACCCTAACTTAGACTTGAAAGATGCCTTTAGAAAAATGAAAAAAATGCAGTCATTGCGTAGCCTGGAGCTCTCACACATCAACTATAAAAATCTACCTATAGAAATACAACAACTCAGGCACATCAAGCAACTTGGCATTAACTTTAGTCATTTTATGGATGAAAAAGACACGCTCAAAAAAATAAGTCACCTTGCCAAACTCGAAAGTTTATACCTCCACTCCTGCTCGTTGTTCGATTTGCCCAAAGAGATTACCCTGCTTAAAAGTCTCCATACCTTGTCGCTCGAAAACAATGAGCTTGACGAGTTTCCGGTAGAGCTCACCCAACTGCCCCAGCTAAAGAGGCTATCGCTCCGAGACAATCAACTCACCGAATTGCCTGATCGTATTGGGACACTCAAAAATCTGGAGGTGTTGTGTGTAGAAAACAATGCACTTGGGTACATTTCGGGGCAAGTAGGGCAACTCACCCAATTGAAGGAAATTTATTTGGCGGGAAATCAACTCACAGAGCTTCCGCCAGAGATAGATCAACTTGAGCAGTTGCAGGTAATAGATATCAATATAAACCCAGTGGCAAAGCAAAGATCAGATTTGGCGCATAAACACAAGGGCACAAAAAAACTCCTGTAATTTTGGCAATTACGGGAGTTTTTTCTGTTAAGTGATCTGGAAAAAATAAGATGTGCCAATTTAAGAAAATATATTGTTCTCAGACGATTCAAAAAAAACGGTGCATAGCCAAAGCTATGAGGCTTTTTTTTTGAGAAGAATGAGGGCAATAGATACACTTTAATGGCTCAAATTATTTATGAAAGATCACTAAAGACTAAATGGATACTTACATTGGTATAGTAAATATGTTAGTCCCAACTCAACTTTTCTTCGTCGCTTGAATTGTCATCAAACTGCGAAAAATCAACGTCAGGTAGAAGATCAGTTTTCACATACTCGACTGATTCCTTCAACGCCTCAACAAATTTGTTGAAATCTTCTTTGTATAGAAAAATTTTGTGCTTTTCATAGGTATAACTACCATTGTCACGATACCTTCTTTTGCTCTCTGTAATGGTAAGGTAGTAATCGTTGGAACGAGTAGATTTGACATCAAAGAAATAAGTCCTTTTCCCCGCTCTTACTCTTTTTGAATAAATTTCGTCTCTTTCTTTTTCTTTCTTATCTTCCACTTTGTCTAAATTTTAAAGTTGAATGTTAAGTAAAGTTATAATATTATTCTTTCTAACAAAAACGTTTTGAATAATAAATTAACATTTTATATTGATGATTCAAATAAATATAGAGTTATCATATTAAAATATTTTTGCCCAAGTAACAAAAGTGACGAGCAAAAAATATTTTTTCGTTTTAGAGATCATTTCCTTCTCAGCAATCTATTTAAAACATTTCACCTATTTTTATCAAATATGTTTTCTATTTTTGTAAGGGATAAGTCAATCATTCATTTTGTACTACCTAGGGCTTAGCCGGGAGCTAATTGGTTCTACTACAGTAGGTTATATAGGTTAAAGATTTATTAGGCAAAATTTGTGACTGACTTTGAGTATATTTACCCTCACAAAGTTCTAAAAACTCAAAAAGCACTGATCACTTTTCAAACTCGTTTTGAAGAGAATAATTAAAAACTATGTATAATCAAACAAACAAAAGATGGCATAGCCGCTATGATGCAACTGCGATAAAAAATACCTTATGCTTCGTTTTTGTATCGATGTATGTTTTTGGTGGTTTCTCAAAATTATACGCTCAGAAAAACTTTATCCAACGGGGCATTGCTTCTTATTATACCGACCGCTTCGATGGCCGAAAAACAGCCAGCGGCGAAATATTTGACAACCGTGAACTAGTGGGCTCTCACAAAAAACTGCCTTTCAATACAATGGTCAAAGTAACCAACCTTGCCAATAAAAGATCGGTGGTTGTACGCATCAACGACCGGGGACCTTATGCCCATGGGCGCATCATAGATGTATCCAAGTCTGCCGCCAACCTGATTGGTTTATACGCTACTGGTACCGCCAAAGTGCTCATACAGGCTGTGGGTAGAGACGGTGTAGTGACCAAAGAAACCCCTAAAAAAATAACCCCTATCCCAGCAAAGAAAATTACGACCATTGTCAATACCAACTCAAAAACCACCAGGGCTTCGGTCGAAAAAGATTTTAAAATTGGCAAAACTTACGATGCGGTTGGATTTGAAAAAACCCCCCACGGTTATGGAGTACAAGTGGCTTACTTTACCACTTTGGCAAGTGCCAAAAAACAATGCAGCGAGGTAACAGGTGCCACCAACATACAAGAGGTATTTATACAAGTGGGGTGGGACAATAAAAAACAGCGCAAGATTTATCGCGTAATGGTAGGCTCATTTGCCAACAAAAGTGCGTCTTCGCTTACCCAAAGACAGCTCAGGCGAGGTGGGTTTAAGGGCTTTTTGGCGCGTCACCACCTAAAATAACCATATTACTTTTTTAATTGAGTATTGGAAAATGCCCTAAATACCATCAGCCTTTAGGGGTTTTGTAGTCATTGCCTGTCTACAACATTACTGGTTTTCAGGTTTAAAAACTGAACATTAACTGTTGATTTTCTATCTTTAAAAAACAAACCATCACACATATATGTCAAAACAGCAAGTGATTACTGGCAACAACCTGGGCAGTATCAAAGAATTTGGTAACATAGAGTTTTTGGCTCGCCAAATGGTAGAAGGTTTTATTACTGGTTTGCACCGATCGCCTTTTCACGGCTTTTCGGTAGAGTTTGCCGAGCACCGCCTGTACAATTCGGGCGAAAGCACCCGCCATATAGACTGGAAGGTATTTGCCAAAACCGATCGTTTGTATACCAAGCGCTACGAAGAAGAAACCAACTTACGCTGTCAGTTGCTGATTGATGTATCGCCTTCGATGTATTACCCTGCCGAAAACAATGGAAAAATCACTTTTAGCATTATGGCAGCAGCAGCAGTGGCTTATATGCTACAAAAACAACGCGACGCGGTGAGCTTGGGTACTTTTTCGGACGACATAGAGGAGCATACCCAAACCAAGTCTACCCCTTCGCATATTCACAAGATATTTACTCTGCTAGAGAATTTGTTGCACCGCGAAAAAACCGAAACCAAAACCTCGGTAGCGGATGTATTGCACAAGATTGCCGATAAAATAGGGCGCCGTGCCCTGGTCATCATTTTTAGCGATATGTTTGACAACTCTGAACAGGCAGATCAACTCTTTTCGGCACTGCAGCACCTCAAACACAACCGCCACGAGGTAGTGCTGTTTCATGTAACTGATAAAAAAACCGAACAAGAATTTGACTTTGACGACCGCCCACACGAGTTTATCGACCTCGAAACCGGGCAAAAAGTAAAGCTGCAACCTTCACAGATCAAAGATCACTATAAAAAACACGTGGCAACCTTCAAGCACGACTTAAAGCTCAAGTGTGGTCAGTACAAAATTGATTTTATCGAGGCAGACATTGCCGAGGGATTCGAGCAAATCCTACAAACATATTTGGTGAAAAGAAGCAAGATGAGATAAGGGCTTGAAGACGATTTTTAAATACCTGCGCACCCACTACCAAAACCATTTTCAGTGGAAGCTTTACCTGTACTTTGCGTTATTGATGGTAGGCTGTTTTTATGTAAACTATACATTCAATTTTGAAACTAAATACATCAATCCACCAGGGCGTTCGCATTGGTTGCGAATGCTGTCTTATGCCTTGTTTTATGGGGCGGCTTATTTTGCCATTGCCGTGCCTCAGGCATTGCTGAGCAAAACCAACTACTTGCGTCAGCGCGAATTTTGGCTGCGGAGTTTGTTCTTTTTGGGCATACTCAGCATTATGGCGGGTTTTTGGTTTTACCGCGACTGGATCAAGGCTTGGGTACAAGACTACAACTCACGCCGCTTTTTGTTTTCTTTGGGTAGCAACCTCAAAAGCCTGTGGACCATTTTTATTCCGCTTATTTTGTTCAAAAGGTGGAAAGACAAACAAGATAATTCGCTCTATGGGCTTACTACCAAAGGTTTTGTAGCGAAGCCCTACTTGTTGATGCTTGCTTTTATGTTGCCTTTATTGATTTGGGCGTCGTTTCAATCAGGTTTTTTGAGTGCATATCCAGCGTTTAAGCCCTGGAAACGCCCTCCGGTTTTTGGGCTGACGAGTTGGCAAATGTTTGGGATTTTTGAGCTTACTTATAGCTGGGATTTTATCAATACTGAGCTTATTTTTAGAGGGGCGCTTATTATAGGTATGGCACGGGTAATGAAGGAACACAGTATTTTGCCTATGGTAGCTGTGTATGCTTTGTTGCACTTCGAAAAACCTATGGCTGAGGCAATTGGTTCTATATTTGGCGGCTACATTCTGGGCGTCATTGCCCTGTATTCGCGCAGTATTTTTGGGGGCATTATCATTCACCTGGGGGTGGCTTTATTGATGGATGCGCTGGCGATTGGGCAGTATTTTATGATTCAATAGTCGATAGCGTTCAGTCAATAGCTTCTACCGCCTCAAGTCCTTAGATGCCGATGCATATCGGTGCTTTTAGCGACAAGTCCTTAGATACCGATACATATCGGTGCTTCAAGTTTGAGGCTGCTCTACAAGCAACTTACCGATTTTATAGGACGTTGATTTTTAGCGGTTTATAAAATCGGTAGATGGAAGTCGATAGCTGTTTCCTGACGAATCTAAAAAGTTTCCGAAATAATAAGTTGATTACTAAATGTGTGTAAAAACTGCCAATTTCTAACTAATAAATAAGTCATTAAAAATGAGTGTATTATGAATTTATTAGCTACCTATAGAACAGGGTGTACCTAACACCTAGTCCCTTCAGTAAACCAAAGCTATTGGAATACTGACTACCAACTACTCTTGGTATAAAAAATATTTTAATTAGTATAAATGCGTCAACTTATTGGGTGACAACGTAGTTAACCAAGTAAGTTTTGTAACGACAAAAGTCTTTTTAAAAACATAAATTCCTAAATTTTAGAGTAACCATGACAATACGCCATTTTATAACTTCTGCATCTTTTGTATTTGTTTTTGCCTTTGTTTTTTTAGCAAGTTGTACCACCAGCCAACGAGTAACCCGCATAGACCCCAACAAAACTACCGACTTAAGCGGGCGCTGGAACGATACCGACTCGCGTTTGGTGGCCGAAGCTATGTCGAGCGATGCATTGGCTGCGGCCTGGCTCACTCAATTTGCTACCAGCAAAAACAAAAAACCTGTAGTGATTGTAGGCATGATCAAGAATAAAAGCCACGAACACATCCAATCCGAAACTTTTATCAAAGACATGGAGCGTCAATTTATCAAGTCGGGCGCTATCAGAATCGTACAAAACAGTGCTTTTAGAGAAAAAATAAGAGAAGAACGCGCTGACCAACAAGAGTTTGCCTCACCGTCTACTCAAAAGAAATGGGGAAAAGAATTAGGCGCCGATTTTATGGTGTTTGGCAACATCAACTCTATTGTTGATCAGGAAGGTCGTAGGAAGGTAGTGTACTATCAGATAAACCTGGAACTTGCCAACATTGAAACCAACGAACTGGTGTGGATTGGCGAAAAGAAAATCAAAAAATATATCACAAATTAGCGATAAGCTATTAGTGACAAGCAACAAGTTGATGAGTAATGACAATAGGGTTATTACTCATTTTTTATACCATGCAACTCTACACTCGTGAGTTGCATCTTGTGAATATACGCCAAGCATATAACCAATACTCAAACACCACCATGAAACTCTTGCAAATATACTGTCAATCGATCAAGCCTTTACTGTGGCTGGTAGTGGTAAGCCTGGGCTTAAGTTCGTGCATGTCTTATTACCAAACCCGGTATGCCTTCCACAAAAACTTTGAAAATGGCAATTTGCCTGCTGCCGAACAAGCCCTGTTAAAAGACAAAAAAGGTCCTCGCCGAAACACCAAATTGTTGTACTACCTCAACCTGGGCACGGTTAACTCTATTATGGGAAACTATGCCCGAAGCAATGAATATTTTGAACAAGCCCACCGCATTGGCGAAAACTACCGGGTAAATTACCTCAAAGAAGCGGCTTCTTTTTTGGTAAACCCGATGGTGACCGAATACAAAGGAGAAGATTTTGAACTCTTGATGATTCATTATTACAAAGCACTTAATTTTTTGAAAATGGGCGACAAAGAAGCCGCTTTGGTAGAGTGCAAACGAATGAATATAAAATTGAATGCCTTGGGTACCAAATACAAAAATATAGAAGGCAAATATCATAAAGATGCTTTTGTGCACAATCTAATGGGCATCATCTATGAGGCAAACCACGACTACAACAATGCTTTTATTGCTTACCGCAATGCGGTAAATATATACCAGGGTACTTATAAGAAAATGTTTGGGTTGGGGGTGCCTGATCAGCTCAAAAAAGACATTATACGGGCAGCCCACCTTACTGGGTTTAAAGAAGAAAAAGCACGTTATGAAGAAATGTTTGGGCAAAGATACCAGCCTTTACCCAAGGGTGGTGGCGACCTGGTGTTTTTTTGGCACAATGGCCTAGGCCCTATCAAAGCAGAGTGGTCGATCAACTTCAATATTTTGCGGGGCGAAGGAGGAAATGTTACTTTTAAGAATGATCAATATGGATGGAGCTTTCCTTTTTTTGTAGACAATGACCGCTACCAAAACAGTGGGCTAGAGCAAATGGAGTTTATCAGGGTTACTTTTCCCAAATATATTCTAAGATCTCCCCTGTATCAGGGAGCCACCTTACACTGGAACAATCAAACCTTTTCGCTTGAGCAAGCCGAAAATGTGAGTAAACTTGCCTTGAAAAGCCTGGAACAGCGCATGCTATACGAGGTGGGCAAATCGTTGCTAAGGTTGGCGCTCAAAAAAGGAAGTGAGTATGCCTTGCGTCATCAAGATAAAAACGCGGGTGCTGCTATCTTGAGTGCCTTCAATGCGGTGACCGAAAAAGCAGATACCCGCGCCTGGCAATCGGTGCCCCATAGTATTTATTATACCCGAATACACTTGCCCGAAGGTAAACAATCGATAAAGTTTACGCCTCAATCGAGTAGCCAAAGCAAGGCATATAATTTTAGTTTTGACATCAAACGGGGACAAACCTATTTTCATACTTTCCACTCGCTCGACACGCAACCAGGTGGTATGGCTTCGGGGGTGAGGTAGTTTTGTTTGGTGGTTTGATGGTTCGCAAACTGTTTTTTTCTGTCGTTCCGAGTCCTAATTAACTGCATTGAGCTCACTACGGTCGGTTTCTTGACTCCAAGAAACATAAATCGAGATGACAATGCGAAACACGGATTATGTGTCATTTTGGACGCAGGTGAAAAATCTGTTGGTATTTTTACTCCCTGGATACGCTTACTACCCTAGTACACTTGCTCTTAAATAGGTAAATAGAGTATTTAAGTGTGTTTTGTTTTCTGATGAATTTTAAAAATTGAGCATAGCCAAAGCTACGTGATATTTTTGAAGTGAAATCAGGGGGCAAAAAACACAAAATAGACTTTACAAATTTAGGAGCTGGTGTACTAGCTCTTTTAAGTCTTCCTTTAGTAGACTTGAACGTTTGTATAAGTACAAATATTGAGACTTGTTTTCGCAGCAAAAATAGTTCACAACCTAAAGGAAAGCCAATCTTGTAAAAATCTCAGCTTTTTTAAGTCTACTGTTGGCTTACGTAGACAATTCAACTTAACACGCGCTTTATTTTGCAAAAATAAAACTATGCATCTTTAATGGTATTATTTCTTGAAAACACAAAATAAACCCTAACTTGAAGGCATCTTCAATTTTACCAACCCCTGGCAAACATGGATAAAACTAAAGATGTTGCAAGAAACACTCCTACGTCAAAAAGCAATGTTGACCCACCCAAGGTGTTTGCCTCGCAAGTAAGCAGGCTTGCCTCAGCTGATGGCAGCAAACCCAGGCTGCTTTCTACCCCCAACTATCAATTCCCCACCAATGAAGAGGGACGGGCGGTATTGACCCGCAGAGGGGAAAAGCCTATGCCATTGCTGCTCAAACGGCGTGAAGACCCCTTTGGCGCGCTTTCATCTAAGGTTTTGGTAAGAAGAACGCCCACCAAGCCTCACCATAAGACCATTTCCCTAATTAAAGCGCATACTGTAGACGAGTTTGCTTTGATACTGCTCAATTACTTAAAAAACACCCCTCAGGCTTTATCATTTGCTCAACTCAAAGCAATTGTGTTGAGTTTCAAGCAAGAATTTGGGCAGTTTTTGGGGGTGGGCGAAGAGGGAAGCGCAAAAGTTGGAAGCAAAGAGGAAGGTGTTTGGGACTTTTTGGCACACCTGGAGAAACAACGCAATAATTATGGGGCTCATCGTTTTGACAACCGCAAAACCAATCAATTGCTGCATGGTATTTTACAAGCTTTACAGCTACTGACTTCTCAGAAGTTGGTACAACAAGACCCTGAGCTAAAGTTGGGTGCCAATCGCTTGATAGCGTACATTGTGCACTATCAAAACCGGGAAGGGGATCCGTTTGTGGCAGCCCAAAACATCATTGATTTGATTGTGGCTGGAAAGATAGCCCAGGTAAACCAACCGAGTTTGGTAAAAACACTGGGGGATATTCGGCATGCCATGAAGCAATACCTTGAAGGCAACTTAAAGGTACCTTTGCTGCGGATGCTGGACAAGCAAACCCAGAATAGCGGGGGGACAAACACCGCCCCAGACCATCGGCAAACCAATGCTTTTATGCACAAGCTCAAAAGAGGGCTTGCCACTATACAGGGGGCTTATAAAGGCAAACAACCTTTTGTAGCTCAACTGACGACTGAGGTGTTGGGTTTGATCAATCGGTATGAACACCGTGACCTAACACCGAAGAAAGAAATAAAAATAGAAAAAGAGGAGAGAATCGTTGATCCGGTAACCACCCAATATGCCTCCGAGACCAACTACGCGATGTATCAGGTCATTGGCGAGTTGATTGACAACCCAAAGTACCGGAAGATTTTTGAGCTACCCACCAAACTCCAGGATAAACGCCTTAAGGTGATCATAGAGGAGATAAGAAAAAAGCACAACTATCAGTCTATTTTAGATGTAAATGGCAAGGTAAACTTTGACTATGATGCCCGACAAGAAGTTTTGCGAAGGTTTAGCGAATGGACTTTGCGTAAAAAAGGCAAATCGCTGGAAAAGCAATTATTTAAATCGCGGGAAGACGCTTTTAATGCTGCCAAAGCAGAGGCAAAAACTATATTGACCAAAACTGATAAGGTAGTGTGGCAAGCCAATGATCAACTGATGGCGCTTTATCACCAAGGGGTCGTAGGTTTGATCCAGCGAAGAATGTTGAGTCTGGAAAAGCTATTGGGCAAAACCAATTGGAAACAATTGTTTAAAGAAGCAGGTTTGTATGCTTTGCTTGATAAAATAAACTTTCAGGAGGGAGTCATTTATGGCGCCCGAAACGAACACTACCAACCTATATATGACTATGTGAATGGTCATAGGATTGACTTGCCCCAGGGGGCCACCGGGGGTCAAAGCAACGGCAGTGTTCCCACTAAAGTTTTTAAAACCAAGCTCAAAGACATGGTCACTGACTATTATTTGCGCTATAGATATACCAAACAAAGGCTCAAAAAGTCAACCGAGGCGCTCTATGCCGTTCAGTACAAAAACAGTAAAATTAGCCTACGCTACGGCGAAAGGCACGACGAAAGTGCAGAAAGAGGCTTGGTGAAATATGATAAACAGCTGTTATCAGACGCAAAAAAGGCTTTTAGGGCGGTAGCAAGAACTTATTTTCTGAACGAAGACTTTGCCAGCAGCGAACGCACTGGTTTTGCGAATTCGTTGATAGAGGGGCTCGCCGAAAGTACTTTTTGGACAAACTATAGCACCAATACTGATTTTGCGCAGTCGATGGCGCAAAACATGCAATATGAGGGCTTGGCACTGACCAAAAAACAGCTAAGCCGTGCTAAGCAAAGCCTTACTGAACAAATAGGCACAGGCATTGGCACGAGTATTCCGGTGATGCTTGAGATTATGGCTACTACTCTGATCACCGAGGGGGTAGGTACTTTGCCCGCCATTGCCAGGGCAGGCAATGCTTTGGTAAAAACCCTTCGTTTGGGTGAACGCACTACCCGCGTACTTAGGGCAGCATTGGTCAATAGCATTGCTTTTAAACTGGCGGGGCAAAGCGAATACTCGGGGCTGGGCGAGGGTATTATTCAGGGTTTGGTAGGGGGCAGGCTGCCATTGCTCAAGCTGCTCAACAAGCCAGCCCATAAAATAGTGATCAATAGTTTTATCAACAACATAGCCATTCGTTATGGGGCACACGTAGCCACCGAAACCACTCAGGAGTATGCAGGTGACCTGATGGACAACCTCATGAAAGACGGCACTTTTGCCAGTGCCCTGCGCAAAACATTTGGTGCCAACCTGGACCAGGCAGGAGAAAAGCTGGTGGTAACCGCTGCCATCTGTGCTTTTTTTGGCAGCGCGGGATCTGTCAAGGGTTTTG